>SLMR01000138.1 GCA_007133445.1 Aquisalimonas sp.
ACTATGGTGCGTTTGTTCTAGACCCCGACGGCCACAACATTGAGGCCGTCTATCATGGGCCGTTTGAGCGGAGTTCGCCTTCTGTCGTGATTACTGCCAAATAACGACGCGCCCGGCCGTTGCATGGTTAAGCCGTGACCCAAGCCGAATGACCTACGCAGCGCTTCGGCCAGCCACAAAGAGAAGGGAGAACGGAAAACAATGGAATGGATGATCCCCATCGCCGTCGTTCTCGTTTTACTGGCAGTTGTGGCTGCATGGTTGAAGTCGCCGAGGGCAGCGGCCGCGGAGTTCCCGTACACGAAGAACAGAGGGTTGTTTTCCCCGGCGGAACGCTCCTTCTTCGGGGTGCTGGCTCAAGCGGTGGGCGACGAATACCACGTGTTTGGGAAGGTGCGCGTCGCTGATGTTGTGAGTGTCCGGCCACTGAGAAACCGCAGCGCCTGGCAGCGCGCCTTCAACAGGATCAGCGCCAAGCACTTTGACTTCGTCCTCTGTGACAAGGATGACCTCTCGGTCATCGCTGTCGTGGAGCTTGATGACCGATCTCACCAGCAGGGCAAGCGCCAGGCGCGTGACAGCTTCCTCGCGGAGTTGTGCGAGACGATTTCCCTCCCCCTGATTCGGGTTCCGGCAAAGGACGCATACACGGTCGGCGAGATCCGCAGACTAGTGGATTCTGCGCTCGCCACGCCTCGGGATTCAGTGCTGGAAGGCGAGGTTCCGCTGAACGGTACGACCGAGCCCTCGGCGCCGGGCAAACCCGATACCGGCGACGTACGAACTCCCAAGGGCCTTGCCTCCGAGGCGGAGCCCTCCACCCCTTTGTGCCCGAAGTGTGCGGCACCGATGGTTCGGAGAGAAGCGAAATCCGGTGCCAACGCGGGGCAGGCGTTCTGGGGGTGCAGTGCGTTTCCCAAGTGTCGCGGAATCATCAAGGTGAGCACCTGACCGGTGACGGGGGCGCGTTTCACCCTGATACAGGCATAGAAGTCCCTGAAGAACGCGTCGTATGAGGGCGTTATTCGGGCTCCGACTGACGCCCAACGGTAGACGCTCGAAATATGCATCTCCCTGTCGAAGGTGCGTGTTCGAGCGCGACTACCTAAGCGCAACCCGAACTCGAACCATGGAGGTCGGTCCTCAATGTCCCCAACATTCGAGCCTGGAAATAACATTGCGATGAAGGTGCCCGTGCATGAGTACGAGCGTACCGTTGCGTTCTATCGCGACGTTCTCGGGCTTGCACCAATTCAGGAGCAAGCCTGGAGCAGCACGGAATCAGCAAGGTTTGATTTCGGCGGGAAAGTGCTGTGGATCGACAAAGTGCCGTCATTGAGCCAGGCCGAAATCTGGCTCGAAGTCGTCACGACCAATGTTGCCGATGCGGCCCGGCATCTTGAAGACCATGGCTGTGTGCGTCGCGACGAAATCGAGGCCTTGCCGGATGGCTTCAGGGGCTTCTGGGTTTCCAGTCCGGCAAACATCATTCATCTGGTGGCTGACAGTGACAACACATAGATAGCTGACCCACGTTCGTTCATGCCCTGTCGGGTGATCTTGCCCGAGGAGCGCTCGCACCACGGCGCACCGGTATGCTGGGCGACGTCCTCGGCTATAGCCCGAATGGAGAAGCAACATGGCCAACATGGCAAAGAACACAGTGTGTCTTTGGTATGACGGCGGCGCTGAGGATGCGGCACGCTTCTATGCTGCGACCTTTCCGGACTCTTCCGTCGAAGCCGTTTATCGCGCGCCAGGGGACTTCCCCTCCGGCAACGAAGGGGACGTGCTGACCGTCACTTTCACCGTCCTGGGCATTCCCTGCCTCGGGCTCAACGGAGGGCCGGCATTCAAGCAGACGGAAGCGTTTTCGTTTCAGGTCGCAACGACGGATCAGGCCGAGACGGATCGCTACTGGAACGCGATTGTCGGCAATGGTGGCGAAGAGAGCGCTTGCGGGTGGTGCAAGGACAAATGGGGGGTGTCGTGGCAGATCACGCCGCTGGCCCTGACGGAAGCCATTAGTGACCCGGACCCCGCCGCCGCCAAACGCGCATTCGAGGCGATGATGACCATGCGCAAGATCGATATAGCCACGATCGAGGCGGCACGCCGCGGCTGAGAGGCGGATGACCCGCGGTGGCGATCACCGAGAGGGGAGTCCAGTCACGGTGCCGTTCGGAACCCGAAGCCCGAACTATACTAACGACATCGTGCAGAAGCCGGCCACGGGATACGTTTCCGGGGAGGAACGTGATGAGTAACAGCACGTACAGCGGAAGCTGCTTTTGTGGCGCTGTTCAACTGACTGTCAGTGGTGAGCCTGCGGCCATGGGATATTGCCACTGCGAGTCCTGCCGACACTGGTCGGCAGGCCCCGTCAACGCCTTCACTCTGTGGAGCCCTGAAGCGGTGCAGATCACGCAAGGCGCTGACAATATGGGCACGTACAACAAGACACCAAGCAGCTATCGCAAATGGTGCAAGACCTGCGGTGGACACATCCTGACGGAGCATCCTGGCATGGGCTTGATCGATGTGTACGCGGCAATTATTCCGGATTTCCCCTATCAGCCCGGCGTTCATATCAACTACCAGGAAACGGTCCTGCACATAAAGGATGGATTGCCGAAGCTGAAAGACATCCCGAAGGAAATGGGTGGTTCGGGCGAGACCCTGCAGGAGTAACGGGCTCGCTGGGCGTCACGGATCTGGATGCGTCGGTGCGCTTCCATGAGCAGGCCATGAGAGCATGATGCGCCCGCGCCTACCGTTCGGGCGGCGACACTGACCGAAAAGGGACCTTTCCCATGCAACTCCTGACCATGCCGCGAATGATTGCGGCCGCCGCCATCGGCTTTGCGGCCGCTCTGGTTGCTGTTGTGGCGTACCTCAATGCGGTGCCGGTGCCCATGCGGGTGGCTGAGCCCATTACGCTGGACGAGCCGGTCACCAGCGAGCGATTCAAACAACTGCAGCGCGCACTTCTGGGCACGGCAGCACGCTCCGGTAACCAGGTGGAACTGCTGGAGAACGGCGATGAGATCATCCCTGCGAAGCTGGAGGCCATTCGCAACGCGTCCCACTCCATCACCTTCGAGACGTTCGAATACTGGGGCGAGGATGTGGGAGCGCCATTCGCCGAGGCCCTGGCCGAGGCCGCGGAGCGCGGCGTCGCCGTGCATGCGATTTTCGATTTCGTCGGCTCCGTGCCCGCCAGTGGTGACAAGTTCCGGCGAATGGAAGAGGCGGGAGTCGACGTGGTGCGGTGGCGGGAGCCGTCCTGGTATCAGCTCTCCCGCTTCAATCACCGGACACATCGCAAACTGCTGGTGGTTGACGGGCGCGAGGGCTTTACCGGGGGCGCGAATACGGCCGACCCCTGGAAGGGCAACCCGGACACGGGCGGGCACCGGGAGAACCATTACCACCTGACCGGCCCGGTGGTGGCCGATCTCCAGCACGCGTTCCTGCAGAATTGGCTCAATGCAACCGGTCGGCTGCTGTACTCGGATGCGTATTTCCCGGAGCTCGACGAGGCCGGGGATCTCGACGTGAAAATCGTCAACAGCTCCCCCCGGGAGGGCACGCACCGCGTCCGACTGATGTTCCTGCTGGCGCTGGCCGGGGCGCAGGACAGCGTTCGCATCGCCACCCCGTACTTCTACCCGGACGACATGATCATGGAGGCGCTGCTCGGTGCCCGTGAGCGAGGTGTGTCCGTGGACATCCTGCTCCCCGGGGAGGGCCACTACAGCAATGCCGTGCGACAGGCCTCCATGAACCGGTGGGGAGCGTTGCTGGAGGCGGGCGTGCGGCTGCACGAGTACCAGCCTTCCAAGTACCACGCCAAGCTCTACATCGTGGATGACTACTGGGTGTCCATCGGCTCCGCCAACATGGATAACCGCTCCTTCCGGCTCAATGACGAGACCAACGCCATCATCATGGATGACGGGTTCGCCCAGCCCCTGGCAGACAAGTTCGATGCGGACGTGGCGCAGTCCGAGACGTACGATTATGAAACCTGGCAGGACCGCCCCCGCCTGCAACGCCTACTGGGGTGGGCGACCATGACCATCGGTTGGCATCTGTAAGGCTCGCGGGCCGGCGGTTCGCTCCTGGCTCGAGGCGAGGCTGTTGGCTCATAAATGATTTGCCGGGACCAGGAGAAGCGATGATGAACGAAGAACAGTTCCGCCAGCGGTTGCAGGAGCGCGGCTCATGAGTCCCACGACAAGCCCCGGAGTGACGCTGATCACCGGCGCGGCCCGCGGTATCGGTTTTGGTATCGCCCGACGGCTGGTGGCTGACGGCGGACGCGTGGTGGTCGCGGATACCGAGGGGGCTGAAGCGGCGGCGAGTGCGCTGGGAGACGCCGCGCGGCCCCTGGTGCTGGATGTTGCGGACGAGGCCTCCGTGCGGGCCGGGGTTGCGTCGGTTCTGGACAACGAGGGCAGGCTGGACGGCCTTGTGAACAACGCCGGCATCAGTAACCCGGAGAGCGGGCCGGTAGAGAGCCTGGATCTGGCCGACTGGGAGCGCTGGTTGCGGGTGAATCTCACCGGTGCGTTCCTGCTGGCCAAGCATGCGTTGCCAGCGCTGCGCGAAGCCGGTGGCGCCATCGTGAACATTGCCTCCACCCGTGCCCGCCAGTCGGAGCCGGACACGGAGGCCTATGCCGCCAGCAAGGGCGGGCTGGTCGCGCTCACCCACGCCCTGGCGGTGAGCGTGGGACCGGATGTGCGGGTGAACAGCATCAGCCCGGGCTGGATCGACGTCCGCTCGCCGCAGGAGCAGGCCGCGGACCCCCTGCGGCCATTGGACCACCGGCAGCACCCCGTTGGCCGCGTCGGGGAGCCGGCAGATGTCGCGGCGCTCGCCGCCTTTCTGCTGGGACCCGAGGCCGCTTTCGTCACCGGTCAGGACTGGGTGGTGGATGGGGGCATGACGCGGAAGATGATCTATGCGGAGTGATGTGACCGCGTGCGGTCATGGACGGTCGGACTACGTGCGCTACGTCCGTCTTAGCTCCGGCCGTCAATCGCCGTCAGCGCTTCCTCCAGCCGGCTGACGGTTCGGTCCACGTGCTGCAGCTTGTCCAGCCCGAACAGGCCGATCCGGAAGGTGCGGAAATCCTCGGGTTCGTCGCACATCAGGGGTACGCCGGCTGCCGTCTGCAGGCCCTGGTCCGCGAAGGCGCGGCCGTTGTGCAGATTGGGGTCGTCGGTGTGGCAGACCACGACACCGGGCGCCTGAAACCCCTCCGCGGCGACACTGGCAAAGCCATGCTCCGAGAGCTGCCCGCGCACCCGGTTGCCCAGCTCGAGCTGCCGTTCGCGCAGGAACTCCAGGCCGGCTGCCTCGGTCTCCCGCAGGGTGTCGCGGAACCGGGCCAGACTGTCGGTGGGCATGGTGGCGTGGTAGGCGTGGCCGCCGTCCTCGTAAGCGCGCATGATGGCGCGCCACTTGCGGAGATCCAGCGCAAAACTGGTGCTGGCGGTCTGCTCCAGACGTTCCTCCGCGTTGCCGCTCAGCATCACCAGCCCGGCGCAGGGCGACGCGCTCCAGCCCTTCTGCGGCGCGCTGATGAGGACATCGACGCCCAGCGCTCGCATGTCCACCCAGAGAGCGCCCGAGGCGATGCAGTCGAGGACGAACAGGCCGCCGACCTCGTGTGCCGCGTCGGCGAGTGCCCGCACGTAGTCGTCCGGCAGCAGAATCCCGGAGGACGTCTCCACGTGGGGCGCGAAGACGACCGCCGGCTGCTCCGCGCGGATGGCCGCTACGGCCTCCT
>SLMR01000143.1 GCA_007133445.1 Aquisalimonas sp.
CCGACGCTGTGCGCCTGTTCTGTTGCCTGCTCCCGCGGGAGCTCAGATGTTGCTGTCGATGAAGGCCGAGAGCTGAGACTTGGACAGCGCACCCACTTTGGTCGCTTCGACGTTACCGCCCTTGAAAAGCATCAGCGTCGGAATACCCCGGATGCCGAACTTCGGCGGCGTTTCGGGATTCTCGTCGATGTTGAGCTTGGCGATTTTCAGCTTGCCGTCGTAGTCCTTCGCCACTTCTTCCAGGATGGGCGCGATCATCTTGCACGGACCGCACCATTCCGCCCAGTAGTCCACAAGCACGGGCTCACTGGCCTGCAGGACTTCCTGCTCGAAATTGTCATCGGAAACGTGGACTATCTCTCCGCTCACGATTGCGTGCCTCCAGAGTGCTTGGGTTCGGAGTATTCAGGAATGTTTGGCTGATCGATGGAATGCGAAGCGGGAAATCGCGTTGGGCGCGCTCCGTTGGGACTGAGGCGGCCGATCAATGGATTTGGCAAACGATAGCGGCGGGCGCGTGCCTTGTCAATCACCGACGCGGTTGCAACATATTGCCGGGATATTGCAACCCCGGAGCATCCCCCCTACCCTTGACGCAATTCACGAAACCGCCAACGCGCCATCGCCAGAGGCGCAAGAGTGGTGAATACTTGCCTTGGCGGGCAGCCCGTGTTGCTCCGAGAGGGTGCGGCACGCGGGCCAAAGGCCCCGACGAGGCAACCACGGTGAGCTTGACGTGCCCACACTGTTTTCCGGAGTGCAATGGAACGCCGGCCAGGTCCAGCGCCTGGCACTGCCCGTCACCGTGGTGCTGGTGGTGGCGGTGGCGTACTCGGCGGCGCGGCTGACATGGCACCTGGTGCCGACGCCAGCGGAGGAAGCGGCACCGCAGGCGCAGGTCACGGAACGCGGCGCGGCCGAAGCCGACGACGACGGCGATTCCCCGGAGGCGATCGCCCGGTGGCACCTGTTCGGGCGCGCCGAGCCGCTGGACGACGACCGCGACGAGCGCATCGACGCCCCGGAGACGCGGCTGAACCTGCAGCTGCGCGGCGTGTTCTACAGCCCGCGCAGCGATCGCGCCCAGGCGATCATCGCCAGCCAGGGCAGCAGTGCGGAGCATTACCGCGTGGGCGACAGCCTCACCGGTGGCGGCACCATCGAGGCCATCTACGAGGACCGGGTCATCCTTCGCCGCGAGGGCAGTTACGAAACCCTGTCCCTGCCCGGGGACCGGGTGCCGCTGGACCGCCAGCTCGCCGACCTGGAACCGGGCGACGGCGACCCGCCCGACAACGGCGACGCGCAGCCCGCCGCGCCGGCGGACGACGACACGGCCGATGCCGCCGACGCGGAGCTGGAGGACTATCGTGACCAACTGGCCGAAGACCCGCGGCAGCTGTCGCAGATGATGAACCTGCAGCCCGCCGAGCAGGACGGCGAGATGATTGGCGTGGAGGTGTCACCGGGCCAGGATGAGCGCATCATGGAACTGCTCGGGCTGGAGGAGGGCGACATCGTCACGGCCATCGACGGCACCGAGCTGGACAGCCCGAACCAGGCATTTCAGGCCATGCAGGGACTGGAAGGCGAGTCGGTCGAACTGCGCATCCAGCGCGACGGCTCGGAACAGACCATGACCATCGATTTCAACTGACAGGGAAGGCCCATGATGACCGGACCGACTCCCCCGACATCCTGGCTGCGGCCGCTGCTGATCGCACTGGCGCTGCTGCTGTGGCTGCCTGCCAGCGTCGCCGCCGAGGACGAGGTGGAGGTGGATGACGACGACCGCGTCACGCTCAATCTGCAGGAAGCCGACATCAAGGCGCTGATCAACACCGTCGCCGATGTCACCGGACGCAATTTCATCATCGATCCGCGCGTTCGCGGCACGGTGACCGTGGTGACCAAACGGCCCATGGACGAGGACGAGCTCTACCGGGTGTTCCTCTCCATCCTCGAGGTCCACGGCTTTGCCACCATCCCCACCGGCGACATCATCAAGGTGGTACCCGACGCCAATGCCAAGCAGCTCGGCACCGCCGGCGAGCCGGAAGCGCCGGGTGACATCGTCACCACGGTGATCCCCGTGGAGAACGTGCCGGTGGCGCAGCTGGTCCCGATCCTGCGACCGCTCGTGCCCCAGAACGGCCACCTGGCGGCCTATCCGCCCACCAACGTGCTCATCATCTCCGACCGCGCCGGCAACCTGGACCGCATCACCAGCCTGGTGGACCGGGTGGACCAGGCCGGCGACGAGGACATCGACGTGGTGCCGGTGGAGAACGCCTCGGTCAGCGAGATCGCGCGGATCGTACGCAGCCTGCAGCGCACCGAGGGCGAGGATGTCCCCAGCCAGCGGCTGCAGATTGCCGTGGACGAGCGCACCGGCAGCATCCTGCTCTCCGGCGCCAGCAACCAGCGCGAGCGCATGCGCCGGCTGATCGAGGAACTGGACGAACCCGAGGATGACGAGGGCGACACCCATGTCATCTACCTGCGCTATGCCCGCGCCGAGGACCTGGTGGAAACCCTCACCGGCGTCAGCGAGAACATCCAGGAGCGCCGCGAGGCCGAACAGGACGGTGATACCCCGGCGGTGAGCATCCAGGCGGACGAGGCCACCAACTCCCTGGTCATCACCGCCCAGCCCAACATCGTGCAGTCCCTGCAGCGGGTCATCGAGCGGCTGGACATCCGCCGGGCGCAGATCATGGTGGAAGCGGCGATCGCCGAGATATCCACCGAGCGGGGCGCCGAGCGCGGCGTACAGTGGTTCGCCTCCGGCGAGCAGGACGGCGCCGCGGCGGTGACCCGCTTCGGCGACGTGGGCACGCCCATCGAGAGCCTGCTCACCCTGGGCACCGACTCGCCCCAGGTGGACGACGGCATCAGCGCCGTGGTCGGGGACCTGGACAGCCGGGTGCAGTTCGGCGCCTTCGTGCGCGCCCTGTCCCAGGACCGCAACACCAACATCCTCTCCACCCCCTCGCTGGTGACCATGGACAACCAGGAGGCGGAGATCCGCGTGGCCGAGAACCGTCCGTTCGTCACCGGGCAGTTCAGCCAGGAGGGGCGCACCGTCCAGAACCCCTTCCAGACCATCGACCGCGAGGACATCGGCATCATTCTCAAGATCACCCCACAGATCAACGAGGGTGACGCCATCCGCCTGGATATCGAGCAGGAGGCCTCCAACGTCATCGGCGAGACCTCCGAGGCCGGACCCATCACCAACCGCCGCACCATCCAGACCAGCGTGCTGGCGGACGACGGCCAGGTGATCGCCCTGGGCGGGCTGATGGACGACGACGTCCAGGAGGAGGAACAGCGGGTCCCGGGCCTCGGCTCCATCCCGCTGCTCGGCGAACTGTTCCGGTACCGCTCCAGCACTGAGACCAAGCGCAACCTGATGGTGTTCATGCAGCCCAACATCATCCGGGACCGGGAAATGGCCGAGGGGCTCACCGGCCGCAAGTACAGCTTCATGCGGGCCCAGCAGATCCAGCAGCGCGACCAGCAGGAGAGCCTGCTGCGGGACGTGGAATCCCCCACCCTGCCGCGCCGGGACCGCCCCGACCTCCCCACGCCGTTCAGTGACTGACACCATGGACGCCCGGACGGACAGCGAACTGCTCCAGCCCGACGACGCCGGCGAACCGGCCGTGCGTCGGCCGTCGTTCGCCTACGCGCGGCGCCAGGGCGTCTGTGTCACCGGCGTCGAGGACGGCCAGGCACTGGTGGCCTACCGCCCCGGCGTGAGCGCACGCACCTTCAGCGAACTGCGCCGCAGCCTGGGGCTGCCCATGCGCCTGGAGCGGCTGGAGAAGCAGGAGTTTGAACAGATCCTGCAGCGCACCTACGAGCGCCAGAGCGGCGAAACCCAGCAGATGATGGAGGACATCGGCGAGGATCTTGACCTCACCCGCGTCGCCGAGAGCCTGCCGGAAACCGAGGACCTCCTCGAGAGCGAGGACGACGCCCCCATCATCCGGCTCATCAACGCCATTCTCACCGAGGCCATCAAGGAGGACGCCTCGGACATCCATATCGAGCCCTTCGAGAACCGCCTGATCGTGCGCTTCCGCGTGGACGGCGTGCTGCGCGAAGTGCTGGAGCCGCCGCGGGTGATGGCGCCACTGCTGATCTCCCGGGTGAAAGTCATGGCGCGGCTGGACATCGCCGAGAAGCGCCTGCCCCAGGACGGCCGCATCGGCCTGCGCGTCGCCGGCCGGGCCGTGGATATCCGCGTCTCCACGCTGCCCTCCGGTCATGGCGAGCGCGTGGTGCTGCGCCTGCTGGACAAGCAGGCCGGCAAGCTGGACCTTCACCACCTGGGCATGCCGGAGCGGCTTCGCCACAAGCTGGACGCCATCATTCATCGCCCCCACGGCATCCTGCTGGTCACCGGGCCCACGGGCTCGGGCAAGTCCACCACCCTGTATGCCGCGCTCACCGAACTCAACGACCAGAGCCGCAGCATCCTCACGGTGGAGGACCCCATCGAGTACTACCTGGAAGGCATTGGCCAGACCCAGGTAAACACCAAGGTGGACATGACCTTTGCCCGTGGCCTGCGCGCCATCCTGCGCCAGGACCCGGACGTGGTCATGGTGGGCGAGATCCGTGACCTGGAAACCGCCGAGATCGCCGTGCAGGCCAGCCTGACCGGCCACCTGGTGCTCTCGACCCTGCACACCAACACCGCCGTGGGCGCGGTGAGCCGGCTGCGGGACATGGGCGTGGAACCGTTCCTGCTCTCCTCGAGCCTGATCGGGCTGATGTCCCAGCGGCTGGTGCGCATGCTCTGCGAGCACTGCAAGGCGCCCTACACGCCCAACGACGTGGATTGCCAGCGCCTGGGCCTGGACGCCACCGACCCCCCGACGCTCTACCGCGCCGTGGGCTGCCGCCACTGCAACCACCAGGGCTACCGTGGCCGCGGCGGCATCTTCGAGCTGGTGCCCGTGGACGACCGCATCCGCAACATGATCCACGACGGTGAACCCGAGCAGGCCATCGAGCGCTACGCCCTGGCGGACATGCCCACCCTGCGCCAGGACGGAATCCGGCGCGTTCTGGCGGGTCAAACGACCATCGACGAGGTGTTGCGGGTCACTATTGAGGATACGGCGCCGATGGAGGTCTGACGACCGTCACGGGGAATCGCGACTGACGTCGCTCCTACACCGGCCCCACAGGCAGACCCTGCCCCCCGCTGTAGGGGCGACGTCAGTCGCGACGGACAACCACCAAATCCCTGCAGAGGAACAAACAGCGCAATGGGCGCATACGAATACGCGGCGCTGGATCCCAGCGGCAAGGAGATGAAGGGCGTTCTGGAGGGCGACACCGCCCGCCAGGTGCGCCAGCAGCTGCGTGACAAGGGCTGGACGCCGCTGGCGGTGGACACGGTCAGCGAGGAGAGCGGCAGCGGCCAGCGCCTCGGCCCGGTGCGCCTGGGCGGGTCCATCAAGGCCAGCGAACTCGCGCTGCTCACCCGCCAGCTGGCGACGCTGGTGGGCTCCGGGCTGCCGCTGGAGGAGGCCCTGCGGGCCACCGCCGCCCAGGCTGACCGGCCGCGCCTGCGCAGCATGATCACCGCCGTGCGCGCCCGGGTGATGGAGGGCCACACGCTGGCGGACGGGCTGGCGCAGTTCCCGCGCGCGTTTCCAGAACTCTACCGGGCCACCGTGGGCGCCGGCGAGCACACCGGGAACCTGGACCTGGTGCTGGAGCGGCTGGCGGAGTACACCGAGAGCCGCCAGCAGATGCAGCAGAAGATCCAGAA
>SLMR01000178.1 GCA_007133445.1 Aquisalimonas sp.
CGCCAACCGTTATTGCATCGAGAACCGGGCACCGGACATGAGCTGCAATCCGTATCTGGCCGCCGCATTCCATATCGCCGCGGGGCTCGAGGGCATTGACCAGGACCTGGACCCGGGCGACCCGGTGAACGACAACGCCTACGAGCTCGCCGGACTGACATTACAGCAGCAGCGCGAAGCGCTGCTGCCCAGGACCCTGCTACATGCCCTGGAAGCCTTCGAGGCGGATCCGCTGACCGCCGATGTGTTCGGTGAGTTCAAGGACATCTTCCTGCAGTACAAGCTCCGGGAATGGGAGGCGAACTACTACCAGGTTAGCGAACACCAACGTCGGCAGCGCCTCTGGTTCATCTGACACGGTCCATTCGAGGTTCAATATGGCAGATCAAACCTTCGAGCAATTTGACGGCTTCCTGCACTCGGGAGGCTTTCCGGGCGCGTTTCTCAACGCCCCCCGCGTCGTGCCCAAGACAGAGAATCTGTCGACCCACGGGGGCAGCGTTGCCTTTCTCGGCGTGCCCTTCGATGCCATGTGCATCAGTCGCACCGGAACCAATCACGGCCCCAAGGCCATACGCGAAGCCAGTGAGCAGTTCTCATCCTACAATTCCAGCCTGGGCATCGATCTGCTGGAGCATTTCAGGCTGATCGACTGTGGCGACGCCCTGGTCGTGCCCGGCGGGCCGGAGCGCACTCTGGATGGTGTCGGGAGAATCATGGACGCCTTTTTCGCCAGTGATATCCGGCCCGTCACGCTCGGTGGTGATCACTCCGTCACTATTCCCTGTGTGCGCGCCTTTGCGCGGAAGCACCGGAAACCGGGAATGATTCTGGTCGACAGTCATTACGACACGGCCGAGGAGCTGGGCGGAGAGCCGCTGAGTCACTGTTGTCCGATCACCCGGGCCGTTGACGCCGGTTTCGACCCTGCCAACATCGTCATCCTTGGTATCAACGGCTGGATGAACCCCCGCGTCGAGGAGCTCTACGCCCAGGAGCGCGGTATCCGTGTCATCCATCTCGAGGAGATCCTGGATATCGGCGTGCAGGAGGCGGCGCGACAGGCACGGGCCATCGTGGAGGCGGGCACCGACGGCGTCTACATGTCGTTCGATATCGACAGTGTGGATGCGGCGTACGCGCCCGGGACAGGCGTCCCGGCCATGGCCGGACTGACGGCCCGCGAGGCCGTACAGCTTGTCCGTGAGCTGGGTCAGGCGGGCGGAGGGCTGGCAGCCTTCGATGTCATGGAGGTCTCGCCGTCGTACGATCACGACGGCATCACCAGCCGGCTGGCCGTTACGCTGATTCTTGAAACTCTGGGCGCCATCGCCCGCGCGCGATGACAGCATCAGCGACACGCGGTGGCCCTGACTTCGTTATCGCGGCGGCACAGCCACCAACCGAGTTTCTCTCAACACAGTCCCGGCTGGACTACGCTGCCGCTGCGGGGCGTGCGGCGTCGGCGCTCGGGCCGGCGCTGTTGGTGTTGCCGGAACTCTTCCTGAGCGGCTACGGATGCAGCCTCGCCGACCCGGCCGGCGCCGCACGGCGTGACGCCGCGACACTGGAGCGCCTCAGAGTCATCGCCTCCCGGGAACAGATCTGGGTGATCACGGGGCTGGTCGTGCACGATGACAGCGGCTACGGAAACGCCTGTGTCGCCATCGATCCATTGGGACGTACAGTCGCCAGCTACCGCAAGATCCACTTGTTCGGCCCAGAGGAAGAGCGCGCATTCGAGCCCGGAACCCGCGTCCCCATATTCGCCACGCCGCTGGGGTCAACGGCACTGGCCATCTGCTACGACGTCGAGCAGGCGCCGTTCATGGCCTTCCTGCACCGTCGCGGTGCCAAGGCCGTCCTGGTTCCCACCGCCAACATGGCACCGTACCACCAGGTACCCGATGTGCAGGTTCGGGCTCGAGCGTTGGAGAACCAGCTGTTGATTGCCTATGCCAACTTTGCCGGGCTGGACGGCGCTCTGGACCTGGTCGGCGGCAGCATCATCGTCGGTGGAGATGGTGCTGTGCTCGGAAAAGCAGGCTCCCGTCCCGCCATGGTCTTGTGTACGGTCGAGGGGCCGTGCTCGCCTGAAAGCGGATCTCAGGCGACAGAACACCGCTATCGACCAGATCGGTTTCGGGCAGCAGGCTAGGCCGTGGCCGATGGCCCCGCCTGCCCCCGCTCATCTCCCCGGCTAACTGACCGACTCCTTGTGACGGCCATGCTGCCCCAGACTTCCGGCTTCCAACGATCCTTCGGGCAGAGAAATCTCGCCACGCTGAAGGCGCTCCTGCAGGTACCGGAACGTCTGGGTCGTCTGTGCGAACAGGTGATCACCGGCCTTGAGCGGCGCATAACGCGCCTCCCCATCGCGTGCAACAAACTCAGGCAGCGGCTCCACCACGGTGTGGTAGTCGCAGGCGAAGAACAGGGGGAAGGAATAGCGCTCTTGCTTGACCTTGCGCACCCGGTGCGAGGTGGCAATGAACTCGCCGTTGGTCCAGATTTCAAGCATGTCGCCAATATTCACTACCAGCGCACCTTCAATGAACGGCACGTCGATCCATTCACCATTGCCGTTCATGACCTCCAGCCCCTGCGTGGTGGGTAGTAGCAGGGTGAAGCACTCGTAGTCCGTATGCGCGCCAATCCCCTGCACGTCCTTGGCATCCGGATCGTACGGGTAGTGAATGAGGCGCAGCTGACTCGGCGGCTTATTCACATACCGGAGGAAGCGATCTTCCGGCAGATCTAGCGCCATGGCAAAACCGCGCATCAGTTCCCGACCCACCTGATAAACGTTGTCGTAGTAAGTTTCCACGCGCTCCCGGAAGCCATCCACGGCGGGCCAGGGATTCGGACCTAGCAGCGGACTCTCGGGACCAACATCCGGATCGCTTTCGGGCAGTTCCATTGCGAGATCGAACGTCTCCTTCAAGTCCCTTTTCTTTGGATCCGGAGACTCCTCACCTTGCGGTACGTAACCGCGATGGTTGCTCGACAAGCCAATGTAGTACTTCATCTTCTCGTCAACCGGCTGCGCGAAGAACTCTCGCGCAGCATCGATCAGGTCGCCGCGTTTGGCGTCGCTGATACCGTGCCCGATGATCTGGAAAAAGCCGACCTCTCTGGCGGCTCGGCCGATCTCGGATGCGACCGCTTGGCGCCGCGCAGAATCACCGTGCAGCAGACCGCTAATGTCGATGACCGGGATGGACTGGAACTCGGTGGCCCGATTCTGTGTTGTGGACTGACTCATCACGTCTCTCCTTCTGCCCCACGGACTGCAGTGAACATTCAATGCAATACTGCATGCAGTTTTGCATACTCATATACTGACGTAAAGCGTGCTTGCCGCAGCGCAGCACACAATTTTTGCGCACTGAATCGGTGCATCCTTCGCTTCTGATGCCTTTTTTTGGTGCTTGCATCGCCTAAGCCGGCGGGAACGCAGTTGTCTGATCCCCTGCCTCCGGGGGTTCGCGAACCTGGCCCGATGCTTGCTTTGGTCCTAATGCACAGACGGGAGTTGAAAAGCTTCAACGCCAGTAGCCGTCAGGGACGAGGGTTAGGTTCGACAATCTGGTACCAATGGGCCGCTAGGGTTCCGGTTCGCGAAGACGAACGACTGGTCCGAGAGCGGCCGACCTCTCTCTGAGGGGTTACACGGCGGGACAAAAGCCCGGGAGGTCGTTATCGAACTCCCGTGCTGTAGACCACCGGTAGCCCCAATGGGAGAGAGTCATGAAACAGCGCACTACCCCCTTCCACCACTGCCTGAGCGGTTTTCTGGTCACTATTGCCTTTGTTGCCTGCGGCACCGTCGGCACGGTTTCCGCCGAAGAGCGGGACAGCTTTCGCGTCGCCTGGAGCATCTATGTGGGCTGGATGCCCTGGGGATACGGTGATGAGCAGGGCATCATTGACGACTGGGCGGACAAGTACGACATCGACATCGAGGTCGTGCAGGTCAACGACTACATCGAGTCCATCAACCTCTACACGGGCGGCGAGTTCGACGCCGTAACCATCACCAACATGGATGCCCTGACGATCCCCGCCGCCGGAGGCGTGGACACCACCGCTCTAATCATTGGTGATTTCTCCGACGGCAATGACGGCGTGGTGCTCAAGGACACGGACGACCTGCAGGACATCGAAGGACAGCGTGTAAATCTGGTCGAGTTGTCGGTATCCCACTACCTTCTCGCGCGCGCCCTCGATTCAATCGGTCTCAGCGAGCGTGACATCCGCGTGGTGAACACGGCGGATGCCGACATCGTCGGCGCTTTCTCCAGCGATGACGTCAGGGCGGTCACCACCTGGAACCCTCAGCTCAACGAACTGCGCCAGCGTGATGACGCAAACGTCGTGTTCGATTCGTCCGAGATCCCCGGCGAGATCATCGACATGATGGTCGTGAAAACGGATGTGCTGGAGGCTAACCCGGAACTGGGCAAAGCTCTGACAGGCGCCTGGTACGAGATCATGTCGAACATGTTCGGTGATGACGACGCGGCTGAAGACGCTCGCGCCGACATGGCCGAAGCCGCCGGCACCGACCTTGAGGGCTACGAGGCACAGCTGGAACTGACGCGCTTCTTCGATGACCCCGCAGATGCCGTCGAATTCCTGGACGGAGACCAGCTCCGGGAGACGATGGATAACGTGCGCGAGTTCGCCTTCGACCACGGGCTACTGGGCGAAACGGCACCGAACCCGGATTTCGTCGGGATGGAACTGCCGGATGGCTCCGTCCTCGGCAGCTCCGACAACGTCCAGCTCCGCTTCACGGACGAGTACATGCGCATGGCCGCCGACGGCGAACTCTGAACGCACCCTCCATACGGGGCCGCCGCGGCCGGCGGACGGCCCCCGGGGTGCACCCGCGGGAGCAATTACCAATGAAGCGGCTCATCAATGAGCAGCCCAACCGCGTCCTGAGCGTGGGCCTCGCCCTGCTGCCCTTCGCGCTGGCGCTACTCGTCTATGTAACGGCATCTGCCTTCAGGCTAGCAGAGAATCCCAACGATCCGATTCTGCCGTCGTTATTGAGCATGGTCGAATCCGTCCAGCGCCTGGCGACGGAACCCAGCCGGCGCACCGGCGAGCTGATTCTTTGGGTGGATACCGGGGCCAGTCTCACGCGCCTCGGCCTGGGCGTCCTCATAAGCGCCGCGCTGGGGCTCGTCATTGGCACTGTCACCGGCCTGATTCCATATGTGAATCGGACCATGGCTTCGTTCATTGCGGCTGTATCCATGATCCCTCCGCTGGCGGTGCTACCCATCCTCTTCATCGCCTTCGGCGTTGGTGAACTGGCCAAGGTGGTGCTCATTGTCTTCGGGATTGCGCCGTTTATCACCCGCGACGTACAGCAGAGGGTCGAGGAACTGCCCACAGAGCAGCTAGTGAAGGCACAGACACTGGGTGCTTCCACCTGGCAGATCCTGCTGCGAGTGGTGTTGCCACAAACGTTCCCGCGTCTGCTGGACGCGACACGTCTCGCCATGGGAGCCGCCTGGCTGTTCCTGATCGCCTCGGAGGCGATTGCAGCCACCGAGGGTCTGGGCTATCGGATTTTCCTTGTGCGCCGCTACCTGGACATGGAGACGATCCTGCCGTACGTGGCCTGGATCACCCTTCTGGCGTTCCTCTTCGACTTCGCGCTGCGCAAGGCGAACGCGATCTTTTTCCCGTGGTACGGGAGCCGGAGGTCCGCATGAAGCACGTGCAAGCAAAAAAG
>SLMR01000385.1 GCA_007133445.1 Aquisalimonas sp.
GCCCGCCACCACGAACGCCGTTGCGGTCGACGGGGATGTCCAGCGCGGTGAGGAGCTCGCCGGCAGCTGTTTCGCGTGCCACGGGCCCGAAGGTGTCAGCCATCAGCCGGATATGTATCCGCACCTGGCGGGCCGCCGCGCCGAAGACCTGGTGGCCTTGCTCGAGCTCTACCGAGACGGCGAAGTCCAGGACGTCATGATGACGCCCCAGGCGGAGCAGCTGAGCGATCAGGACATCGCCGATCTGGCGGTGTATTTCGCCGAGCAGCCGGCTCCGGAGTAGGGGGATGTCGATGATTCCGCGTCGGTGGCCAATGTGGACGGGAGTGCTGTTGCGGGCAATCCTCCTCCTGCTGGTAATGGCCCTGCCGTTACAGGCCGCCGACCGGTTTTTCCCGGAGGCGGACGAAATCGCCGAGCCGGCGGGCGAGCCGCCGGCCGCGGCCGTCTATCAGGACGGTGAACAGATCGGGCTGGTGTTCGAGACCAACGACGTCACGCCCATTCCCGCCTACTCCGGCAAGCCGGTGAACATGCTCGTCGGCCTGGACATGGATGGCGTCATCACGGGCGTCCGGGTGCTCGATCACAGTGAACCCATCATGCTGGTGGGGGTTCCGGAAGAACGGCTGGAGGAGTTTGTCGGCCAGTACGTGGACCGGACCATCCGTGAGCGTGTGCGCGTGGGGCTCTCGCCCCGCCAGCGCGAGGGTTACAAGTACGTGGACGGCGTCTCCGGGGCCACCGTGACGGTGGTGGTCATGGGCGAGGCCATCATGCGTGGTGCGCGGCAAATGGCTGTGGCCCACGAGCTGGTGGATCCGGACGAAGTTCCTGTCGTTGAGGCGGCCACCGTCCGTGAGGATGTCTACGAGCCCGCAAGTTGGGACGAGCTCAAGGAACAGGGAGCCATTGGCAATCTTCACCTGACGCGGGGCGAAGTGGACGAGGCCTTCGTGGGCACAGACGCCGAGGGCGTGGATGAGGCCCCCGAGGGCGCCGAAGACGAAACATTCATCGACCTGTATGCGGCCTATCTGAATGCCCCCATGGTGGGCCGCAATCTGATTGGTGACCAGCACTACGAGCGCCTGATGGAGCGGCTCGAGGAAGGCGAGCACGCCATCATGCTCATGGCCCATGGCGACTACTCCTTCAAGGGGTCGGGGTTCGTGCGGGGCGGCATCTTTGATCGCATCCAGTTGGGGCAGGGTGATGGTACGGTGCAGTTCCGGGATTCGGACCTGATACGGGCTCCCAGTCTCGTGGCCGATGGTGTGCCCTCGTTCGGCGAGCGGGACATTTTCGTGGTGCGAGCCGAGCATGGATTTGATCCGGGCAGTGACTGGGAGATCGAATTGCTGGTCCGCCGCCAGGTGGGCGCGCTGGATACGGAGTTCGTCAACTTCCATCTGGATTACAACCCGCCCGAGGCGTACTTCGATTTTCCGGAGCCGCCGGAGCAGATCGCCGAGGACGACGACCGGCCACTCTGGGTCTCCGTCTGGGAAGACCGGGTCATGCACATCGCCGTTCTGGGCGCCGGGCTGCTGGTGCTGACCCTGATCCTGCTCTTTCAGGATCCCCTGGCGCGTCGCCCGCGCCTCCTGTTCTGGGTTCGCCACGGTTTCCTGGTCTACACGGTGGTGTTCATCGGCTGGTATGCCCTGGCGCAGCTGTCGGTGGTGAACATCTTCACCTTCAGCAACGCGCTGTTCACCGACTTCCAGTGGTCCACGTTCCTCATGGACCCGATGATGTTCATCATGTGGACCTTCGTGGCGGCGACGCTGCTGCTCTGGGGCAGGGCGGTCTACTGCGGCTGGCTGTGCCCCTTCGGGGCCATGCAGGAACTGATCAACGAGGTGGCGCGCTGGTTCAAGGTGCCGCAGCTGGAGTTGCCCTGGGCGGTGCATGAGCGCCTCTGGGCCCTCAAATACCTGATTCTTCTGTTCCTGTTTGGTGTCTCCCTGCATTCGCTGAACACCGCCGAGGTCTACGCCGAGGTCGAGCCGTTCAAGACCGCTGTCACCATGCGTTGGCAGCGGGAGTGGGGTTTCATTCTCTACGCCGCGATTCTGCTGGCGATCTCCATCGTCAACCGCAAGTTCTTCTGCCGCTACATGTGTCCGCTGGGGGCCGGGTTGGCGATCCCGGCGCGTATCCGGCTGTTCGACTGGCTCAAGCGGCATCAGGAGTGCGGCTCGCCGTGCCAGATCTGCGCCAACGAGTGCGAGGTCAAGGCCATCCACCCGGACGGCCGCATCAATCCGAATGAATGCCATTACTGCCTGGATTGCCAGGTGACGTACTTCAACGAGCACAAGTGCCCGCCCATGGTGTCCCGCCGCAAGCGCCGGGAGAAGGCCCGGAAAGTGAGTTCGGGACAGCAACAGGGTGGGGGATTCCCGGAAATCCGGGTCAACAAAGAGCCTGCACTGGATGCAAGCAGTTAAGAGCAGCCAACGCCAGAAGAGAGGTAAAGGTCATGAAAGACCAGCACGATGACAAGCAACTGGAAAACCCGGGGCGCCGGCGGTTCCTCGGGACCACGGCCGCCGTCGGTGTGATGAGCGCGGCCGGGGCCACGGGTGCCGGCATGATGGTCAGCGGCGGTGAAGCCAAGGCTGCCAGTGGCGCGGACGCGACCCATGTGCCGCTGGGGGATCTGGACGAGTACTACGGCTTCTGGAGCGGTGGGCACAATGGCGAGGTGCGTGTCTACGGCGTGCCCTCCATGCGCGAGATCATGCGCATTCCGGTGTTCAATCACTGCTCCGCCTCGGGCTGGGGTATGACCAACGAATCCAAGCGGATCATGGGCGACAGCCACCGTTTCACCAACGGGGACGCCCACCACCCGCACGTGAGCTACACCGACGGCAGCCATGACGGCCGCTACCTCTATATCAACGACAAGGCCAATACCCGCATTGCCCGCATCCGGCTGGATGTGTTCAAGACGGACAAGATGGTGACCGTTCCGAACGCCCAGGCGATTCACGGCTTGCGTCTGCAGAAGGCGCCGAAGACGGGGTACGTGTTCGCCAACGCCGAATACATCGTGCCCAAGCCCAATGACGGTCGTGAGCTGGACAATCCGGAGGAGTACTGGACGGTCTGGACCGCCGTGGACGGCGAGACCATGGAAGTCGCCTGGCAGGTGCTGGTGGACGGCAACCTCGACAACATGGATGCCGACTACACCGGCAAGTACGCTGCATCCACCTGCTACAACTCCGAGAAGGCCGTGACCCTGGAAGGCAAGATGCGCGCCGAACGGGACTGGGTCGTGATCTTCAACATCGAGCGCATTGAAGAGGCCGTCAGGAACGGCGATTACAAGACCTTCGGCGACAACGATGTGCCAGTCGTGGACGGGCGCAAGGGTTCCCATGTCACTCGCTACGTGCCGGTGCCGAAGAACCCCCACGGCCTGAACACCTCCACCGACGGTAAATACTTCATCGCTGCCGGCAAGCTGTCACCGACGGTGACCATGATCGAGATTGATAAACTCGACGCGCTGTTCGACGACGAATTCGACGACCCGCGGGATGTGGTCGCCGCAGAGCCGGAGCTGGGCCTCGGGCCGCTGCACACCACCTACGATGGCCGTGGCAACGCTTACACCACGCTGTTCCTGGACAGCCAGGTGGTGAAGTGGAACATGGAAAAAGCCGTGCGCCATTACAACGGGGAAGACGTGGACTACATCGTCCAGAAGCTCGATGTTCACTATCAGCCGGGCCATAACCACGCCACCCTGGCCGAGTCCAAGGATGCAGATGGCAAGTGGCTGTTCTCGCTGAACAAGTTCTCCAAGGACCGGTTCCTGCCGGTCGGCCCGCTGCATCCCGAGAATGATCAGATGATCGATATCTCCGGTGAGCAGATGAAGCTGGTCCACGATACCCCGACCTTTGCCGAACCCCACGACGCAGTCATCGTTCGGCGGGACATGATCGAGACCAAGCAGATCTGGGACCGGGACGATCCGATCTTCGCCGAGACCATCGCCATGGCCGAAGAGGACGGCGTCAATGTCGAGCGGGACAACAAGGTCATCCGGGACGGTAACAAGGTACGGGTGTACATGACCTCGGTGGCCCCGAACTTCGGGCTTACGGAGTTCACCGTCAAGGAAGGCGATGAAGTCACCGTCACCGTGACCAACCTCGATCAGATCGAGGACCTCTCCCACGGCTTCTGCGTGGTGGATCACGGCGTGAGCATGGAAGTCAGCCCCCAGCAGACTGCATCGGTGACCTTTACGGCGGACAAGGCCGGGGTCTACTGGTACTACTGCAACTGGTTCTGCCATGCCCTGCACATGGAAATGGCCGGGCGGATGCTGGTGGAAAAGGCCTGACAGAGGAGTCCGGTCCGTCCGTGGTGGTGGAACTGCCGTCACCACGGACGGCTTCAGGAACGACCGGTTGAAAACGCAATGACCCTGATTCGCTGTCTCTTGGTGCTGGCTACATTCTGGACTGCGGCTGCCTTTGCCGCGGCTGACCCGGTGCGGGTGGCTCCTGGAGAACTGAAGACGGCGCTGGCAGACGCCGAGCCCGGAACCCACCTGCACCTGGAGGCCGGCGAGCATGCCGGCGGCATCACCATCGACCGTTCCATTGAACTGACCGGTGATCCCGGCGCCGTGCTGGATGGGGGAGGGCGTGGCAGTGTGCTCACGATTGCCGCGCCGGATGTCACTGTGCAGGGTGTGACGCTGCGCAATGGCGGGGCCGACATCGGTGATCTCGACGCCGTGGTGTTCGTCAAGAAAGAGGCTGACAAGGCCCGCATTGTAGACAATCGCATTCATGCGCGCGGCTTTGGGGTCTGGGTAGACGGAACGCCGGATGTTGTCGTCATCCAGAACCACATCACGGGCGATACCAGCCTGCGCTCCCAGGACCGCGGCAACGGGATTCAGCTCTACAACGTTCGCGGGGCCACGGTGGCGGATAATCTTGTCGCCGAAACCCGCGACGGCATCTATATCGACGTCAGCGATAACAACCGCCTGCTGAACAACAGGCTGTACGATCAGCGCTACGGCATTCACTACATGTTCTCGCATCAAAACGAGATCATCGGTAACCGTTCGCGCGGCAATCGCGCCGGTTTCGCACTCATGTCCTCGCGCAACCTGGAGGTTCGCGACAACCACGCGGAAGATGATGAGAGCTACGGCTTTCTGCTCAATAACGTCACTTATTCCAAATTCGTGGGCAACACCGCCATCGGGATTCGCGCCGCCACCACGCCGGGGACCGGGCGGCGGATTGCCGGCGCCGACGGCAAGGCGCTGTTCGTCTACAACACCCAGCACAACACTTTCCGGGACAACCTTCTGGCCGGTACGGATATCGGTATTCACCTCACCGCAGGCTCCGAAGGCAACGAGATCTACCGCAATGCCCTGGTTAACAACCGTACGCAGGTGAAGTACGTCGCGACCCGTGAGCAGGAGTGGTCGGTGAACGGCGAGGGCAACTTCTGGAGTGATTACGTGGGTTGGGATCTGGCTGGTGACGGCATCGGTGACACCCCCCATGAACCGAACGATTCGGTGGACCGGCTGCTATGGACCTATCCGATGGCCCGCGTGTTGATGAACAGCCCTGCGGTGCAATTGCTGCGCTGGGTGCAGCGTGAGTTCCCCGTGTTGCGTCCCTCCGGCGTGAAGGACAGTGCCCCCTTGATGCAGCCCACCCGTTCCCTGGAGGAACTGCAATGAC
>SLMR01000054.1 GCA_007133445.1 Aquisalimonas sp.
ATCGGCCCTAACGGCGGCGGCAAGACCACGCTGCTGCGGCTGATCCTGGGCCTGGAGCGGCCCTGGCGCGGCAGTGTTCACTGGCACCGGGCAGTGGCGCCCGGTGCCATCGGCTACGTCCCGCAGTTCTCCACGTTCGACAAGAATTTCCCCCTGCAGCTACGGGATGCCGTGCTCATGGGGCGGCTGGGGCGTGGTGGCCTCCTGGGCCGGTATGGCCGGGCCGATTATCGCGCCGTGGACCGGACACTGGAGCAACTGCACCTGGAGCGGCTCGCGGACCATCCCATCGCCGAACTGTCCGGAGGTCAGCTGCAGCGGGCGCTCATTGCCCGCGCCCTTGTGGGGGACCCGGCCATTCTGTTCCTGGATGAGCCCACGGCGTCGGTGGACGCGGAGACGCGCCGCGTACTGGAAGGCGTGCTGACGGAACTCAATCGGCGCATTCCCGTGGTGGTCATCACCCACGACATCACGGCGTTCGCCTCGCAGGTCAAGCAGATCGCCTGCGTCAACCGGCAGTTGTTCTACCACGGCAGCGGCAAGCTCAGTCATGCCGATCTGGCCGAGGCCTACGGCTGCCCGGTGGAGCTCATTGCCCACGGGGTGCCCCACCGGGTGCTGCACGACCACGACCATCATCACCACCACGCGAGCGGACATGAGTGAGCTGCTGGCCCTGTTCAACTACGAGTTCGCGCGCAACGCGCTGCTGGCGGCGGTGTTCGCCAGCATCCTGGCGGGTACCGTCGGGACGTTCGTGGTGGTCAAGCGGCTGGTGTTCATCGCCGGCGGCATCAGTCATGCGGCCTTTGCCGGCCTGGGGATCTGTTACTGGCTGGGAATGAATCCACTCATTGGCGCCGTGGTGGTGGCAGTGCTGGCCGCGCTGCTGCTGGGCTGGCTGGGCGAGACCCGGGCGCGCTCCCAGGACGCCATGATCGGCCTGCTCTGGGCCGGCGGCATGGCCACGGGCATTGTCTTCATTCACATGACCCCGGGCTATGCCCCGAACCTCATGGCCTACCTGTTCGGGGACATCCTCACGGTCAGTCGCGGTGACGTGCAGCTCCTGGCCGCCCTGACCGTGGCGGTGCTGGCCTTGGTAGCGCTGTTCTACCGCTCGCTGGTGGCGGTGGCGTTCGACGAGACCTTCGCCGCGGTCCAGGGCGTGCCGGTGCGGCGCATGACCACATTGCTGCTGGTGCTGATGGCGCTGTCGGTGATCATGCTGATCCAGGTGGTGGGCATCATCCTGTTGATCGCCCTGTTCACCATTCCGCCGTTGATTGCCCTCAGCCTGGCCCGCCGCTTCCTGATGGTGCTGCTGGTCGCCGTCGTGGCCGGGCTTGTGACCTCCACCGGCGGGCTCGCCGGCTCCTACTGGCTGGACATGCCCTCCGGGCCCGCCATCGTGCTGTTCGGGCTGGCGCTGGTGCTGCTGGTGCGCGGCGGTGTCTGGCTGCGCGATCAGCGCCGCTCGCGTCAGGGCGGGGGCGATCCGGCTCCCGTGTCCAAGGACGCCGCCGACTCCGCCTCTTGAGCCCCGGACTGCCTCAGTGGGCCGCGTCGCCGCGGGCGATGGCCGCCAGCTGTTCGGCCTGGTGCTCCTGGATCAACGGGCCGATGACCGGCTCCAGGTCGCCTGCGAGGATGTCATCGAGCTTGTACAGGGTGAGATTGATGCGGTGGTCGGTCACCCGCCCCTGAGGGAAGTTGTAGGTGCGGATACGCTCCGAGCGGTCACCGCTGCCCACCAGTGAACGCCGCTGCTCCGACTCCGCCGCTGCCTGGCGCGCGCGCTGGTCATCCATGAGCCTGGCCTGCAGGAAGGCCATGGCCTTGGCGCGGTTCTTGTGCTGGGAACGCTCCTCCTGACACTCCACCACGATGCCCGTGGGAAGGTGTGTCAGCCGGATGGCCGAGTCGGTCTTGTTCACGTGCTGACCGCCGGCGCCGGAGGCGCGGAACGTGTCCACCTTGAGATCGTTGCTGTTGATTTCGATCTCCTGCAGTTCGCTGGCCTCGGGCATCACCGCCACGGTGCAGGCGGAGGTGTGAATGCGTCCCTGGGATTCCGTCTGCGGCACGCGCTGCACCCGATGGGCGCCGGACTCGAACTTCAGGCGGGAGTAGACACCGTCGCCCACCAGCCGGGCGATGATCTCCTTGTAGCCGCCCTGCTCGCCATGGCTCTCGCTGACCACTTCCAGGCGCCAGCCCTGCGTCTCGGCGTAGCGGGCGTACATGCGGTAGAGATCACCGGCGAACAGGGCGGCCTCGTCGCCGCCGGTACCGGCGCGGATCTCCAGGAAGACGTTGGCCTCGTCGTCGGGATCGTCGGGCAGCAGCAGAACTTCCAGCTCCCGCTCCAAGGTCTCCAGGCGCTCCTCGGCGCTTGCCATTTCCTCAGTGGCCATGGCCTGGATCTCGGCGTCATCGTCGTTCTGCATGGCCCGGGCTGCTGCCAGTTCGTCTTCAGCCTGGTGATAGTGGCGGAACGTCTCCACCAGTTTCTCCAGGCGTGCGTACTCCCGGGAGAGATCCCTGAACTGTCGCTGATCCTGGATCACCTCCGGCTGGGACATGAGCCCCGAGATTTCCTCGAAACGCTCCTGCAGCTGCTCCAGCCGCGCATGGATGGATGCCTTCACGGGTTACCGTGCTCCCTATTGCTGATCGTCGACGCCGAGGAGGAACCGGCCCGATTCCAGCAGATCAGCACGGCCGCTCTCACTGGCCTCGCGCAGGCGGGCCGTGGGCTGATGCATGAGGCGGTTGGTCAGGGTGTGTGCCAGGTAGTTCATCACTTCCTGCGGATCCTCGCCGCGCTGCAGGCGCCGCTGTGCCCGCGCCAGAATCTCGTCCCGGTGCGTCTCGCCCTGATCCCGGTAGCGCCGGATCACCGGCACCGAGTCCAGGCTTCGCAGCCACTGCTGGAAGCGCTCCACCTGGAGATCGATGATCTCCTCGGCCTGCCGCGCCGCCTCCTGGCGCGAGCGCAGGTTCTCCTGGATGACGTCCTGCAGGTCATCGACGGTGTAGAGGTAGACATCGTCCAGTTCCCCCACCTCGGGCTCGATGTCCCGCGGGACGGCGATGTCGACCATGAAGACGGGTTTATGCTTGCGTTGCCGGACGGCGCGCTCGACGCTGCCCTTGCCAAGCAGCGGCAGCTGGCTGCCGGTAGAGGAGATCACCACGTCCGCCTCGGCGATGTACTCCGGCAGGGCGGCCAGATCAATGGCGTGGCCACCGTACTGGTCGGCCAGTTCCCGGGCGCGTTCCCGATTGCGATTGGCGACGATGAAGCGGCGCATGCCCTGCTCGTGCAGGTGGCGCGCCGTCAGCTCGATGGTTTCCCCGGCACCGATGAGCAGCCCGGTGAAGCCGTCCAGGTTGCCGAAGATCTGACGCGCCAGGGTCACTGCCGCGAACGCGACCGACACCGGGTTGGAGCCAATGCCGGTTTCGGTGCGGATCTGCTTGGAGACCGAGAACGCGTACTGGAACAGCCGGTCGAGGACCTGGCCCAGAGTGCCGGCGTTGAGTGCCTCCTGATAGGCGACCTTGGCCTGACCGCCAATCTGCGGTTCGCCCAGGACCAGGGAGTCCAGGCCGGGGGTGACGCGCAGCAGGTGGCGGACCATGTCCGCATCCTGGTGCATGTACATGTACGGTCGCAGCCAGCCCGGGTCCACCTCGTGGGACTCCGCCAGCCAGTGCAGAACCGCATTGGCCGCCACGGCGTCCTCGAGTACGGTGTAGACCTCGGTGCGGTTGCAGGTGGAGATCAGCGCCGCCTCGCGCACACCGTCGCGTTCCTTGAGTTGCTCCAGCGCGGGCGCCACGCGCTCGGAGTCGAACACCACGCGCTCGCGCACCGTCAGCGGGGCACTCTTGTGGCTGAGACCAAGTGTCAGCAGCGGCATGGTTGTTCCGAACGTGTGCGCGTACATGAACGGCGGCGGCATCTCGACTGGGCTGATGGCGTTATGATACCGCAGTCGCGACCGGGCAGAGCATGACGCAACTCAAGTTCTGCATGACTTTTTCGCCGCGCCCCGGGGTACCGACACCCGGTCCTCCGGGCGGCGATTGTCGGGAATCACCCGTTCGAATACAAGGCTGGCCTGTCTCGTGCGCGGGGGCGCGGGTATAGTGTGCCTGGGTGTTGACCGCCCGTGGATGGCAGTGGCCATGGACTTGTCGAGTCGAAACGGATGGGAGCGCATGACAGCCGCAAGCAGAGGGCGCGCCGTGCTTGCGCCGTGGATGATGGTGCCGGCGCTGATGCTGGCACTGGCGGGCTGCGCCAGCAGCCCCGACCCGGACGCCGCGCCGGACGAGGATCGGCCGGAGATCGTCGAGACCACCGAGCCGCCGCCGGAGGACGAGGACCTGCTGTACCAGGTCATGGTCGCCGAGCTGGCCGGTGTAGGCGGCGACGTGGATCAGGCCATTGATGCCTGGCGCAAGGCCATGGTGCTGACCCGTGACCCCCGCGTTGCCGAGCGCGCTACCCGCCTGGCGCTCTACGCCGAGCGCGAGGATGTGGCCCTGGAGGCGGCGCAGCGCTGGGAATCCCTGGTGGACTCCCCGGGGCTGCAGATGCACCAGATCCTGGGTTTCCTCTACCTGCGTGACGGCCAGCGTGAACCGGCGCGCTACCATTTGAAGCACGTGCTGACCGCCGACGCGGGCCCGCCGGACGACCTGTTCGACCGCCTGGAATCGGCGCTGGGAACGGCGCGGGACCGCGGCGCCGCCCTGGACGTGGTGCGCGAGCTGGTCGCCGAACACCCGGAGCAGCCCGGCGGCTATCGCCTGCTTGCGCGCCTGGCCCTGGAGGCGGGGGAGCCGTCGCTGGCGCGGGACGCGGCCGAGGATGGCCTGGCGCTGGAGCCGGATGATCGCGAGCTTGCGCTCTACCGCGCCGAAGCGCTCATGGCCATGGGCGAAACCGAGGCGGCGCTCGCCGCCCTGGACGACCTGGTGGCGGAGCACCCGGATGACTGGCGCCTGCGGCTCGATTACGCCCGGCGGCTGCTGGATGCCGGCGCCGAGGAGCGGGCTCTGGACGAGTTCCGGGAAGTGTACCGCGAGCGCCCGGACAACGCCGATGCCCTCTACGCCATGGCGCTGCTGACCCTGGAGGCTGGCTACCCGGACGAGGCGCGCTCGTACTTCCACTCCCTGGTGGAGTTGGGTGAGCGGCTCGGTGCGGCCCATTACTTCCTGGGTCGCATTGCCGAGGACAAGGGCGAGACCACGGAAGCCCTGCACTGGTACGGCATGGTGGAGGGGGACTACGAGGCTCAGGGCGCACTGCGCCGGGCGGTCATCCTGGGTGAGCAGGGGCGTGAGGCGCGCTCCCGCGAGGCCTTCGACGACTACCGCGCCCGCTTCCCGGAACACGCCATCCGCGCCTACCTGCTGGAGGGCGACATGCTGCGACGGGCGGGGGAGCGCCAGAAGGCGCTGGATGTCTTCGCCGAAGCCCTGGACAGGCACCCCGAGCAGACCGACCTTCTGTACGGTCGCGGGCTGGTCCATGCCACCGCTGGCGATGTGGACAAGGCCGAACGGGATTTCCTGCGCATCCTGGAGCAGAACCCGCAACACGCTCACGCCCTCAATGCCCTCGGTTACACCCTGGTGGACATGACCGACCGCCACGAGGAGGGCATGGAGCTGATCCGCAAGGCCTACGAGCAGGAGCCGGAGGATCCGG
>SLMR01000148.1 GCA_007133445.1 Aquisalimonas sp.
AGCTGCTTGTGGTGGACGGCGAGGTGGGTTTCACCGGCGGCATCAACATCCGGCGCCACCACATGCGCAACGCTGGCCGGCGTGCCACCCGGGATGTCCAGTTCCGGCTGCGGGGGCCGGTGGTGCGCCACCTCCAGGAAGTCTTCTACGAGGACTGGCTGTTCGCCACCGGCGAGCGGCTGTCCGGCGAGGACTGGTTCCCGCGGCTGGCCCCGACGGGCACGGTGGCGGCCCGCGGCATCCCTGACGGGCCGGACCATGATTTCATGGCCCACCAGATGGTGTTCCACGCCGCGGTAAGCAGCGCCCGGGAATCGGTGCGCATTGTCACGCCCTATTTTCTGCCCGAGGCGACCCTGGTGGCGGCGCTGAACACGGCCTCCATCCGCGGTGTGCGGGTGGATATCGTGCTGCCCGAGGCCTCCAATCTGCCCTTTGTCCATTGGGCCATGATGGGGCACATCCGCCACGTGCTCACCTACGATTGCCGCGTGTGGCTCTCACCACGGCCGTTCGACCACTCGAAACTGCTGGTGGTGGACGATGCCTGGTCCTGCTTCGGCTCATCCAACTGGGATCCGCGCAGCCTGCGTCTGAACTTCGAACTCAACGTGGAATGCTTCGATCGCGCCCTGGCCCAGGACCTGGGCGCCCGCATTGATGCCCGCATCGCTGCCGCGCGTCGCCTGGAACTGGAGGATGTGGAGGCCCGCCCGTTGCCCGTGAAGCTCCGGGACGGGGTCGCGCGACTGGCCATGCCTTACCTGTGACCGCTTACCTGGGGCGCACCCGCGGTGACGGTTTGCGTGTGCAGGCACGGGCTGGTAGTTTCAGCTGAAATTGAATTGGCGCTGGAGCGCCAGAGCCCGCGCGGCGTGCGGGCTGATTCTGCGATCCTGCGGATACCCGGATGAGACTTCCTTCCCCCGTGGTGGTCATGCTGCTGGCCGCCATGACCGCGCTCGGTCCATTGGCCACGGACATGTATCTGCCGGCCATGCCCGCCATGGCCGATGCGCTGGCCGCTACGCCTGGGCAGGTGCAGCTGACACTCAGTATCTACCTGGTCGGGTTTGCGGTGACACAGCTGCTGTGTGGCCCGTTATCAGACCGTTACGGACGAAGGCCTGTCCTGCTCGCAGGGTTTGCGCTTTTCTTCCTCGCGAGCGCGCTGTGCACCATTGCTCCCACGATCGAGGTGCTGCTGGTGGGGCGGTTCCTGCAGGCACTCGGTGGCGCAGTGGGGCCGGTGCTGGGGCGTGCCATGGTGCGGGATCTCTATCGCCCGCAGGATGCCGGACGCATCCTCTCGCAGATGGCCAGCGTGATGGCGCTGGCACCGGCCGCCGCGCCTCTGATCGGGGGCGTGCTCCTCATGGCTCTGGGCTGGCAATCCATCTTTGCCGTCCTCACCGGATATGCGCTCGTGATGGCACTGGTGATTGCGCTTCTCTGGCCCGAGCCATTGCCGCCGGAGCGTCGGCAGTCAATCCGACCGAGGGTGATCATCGGGAATTTCGCGATGCTCCTGGGGCAGCGGGCCTTTCTGGGGTATACGCTGACCAACGCCGCCGCGTTTTCCGGTCTGTTTGCCTTCCTGTCCGGCTCGTCTTTCGTCCTGATCGAGTTCCTGGGTGTCTCGCCAACCGGGTACGGGTTGCTCTTTGCCGTGATCGTCTTCGGGTTCCTCTGCGGCACCCTGGTGAGCGGGCGGTTCAGTCACCTTGGCAGTGCGCGTCTGATCCCTGTCGGGGTGGGGCTGTGCCTGGTCGGTGGTGGCTCGATGGCGGTGCTGGCGCTGGCAGGGGTCTACCACGTGCTCGCGGTCATCCCGTCCCACGCCGTCTTCCTCGCCGGCGTTGGCATCATCATGCCGCAGACCATGGCAGGCGCCATTGCGCCATTTCCACAGTGCGCCGGTTCGGCCTCGTCCCTGTTCGGGTTCATCCAGATGACCACGGCGGCGCTGATGGGCGCTGCCGTGGGACAGTTCCACGACGGCACCTCGCGGTCCATGGCGGTGAGTATCGCGGTTGCCGCCATTGCGGCCTGGTTGAGCTACCAGGCACTGGTCCGCGAGCGCTCCTCCGCACCACGCCGACGCTAATGGCCCCTCAGTGTCTAGCCCGTTCCCGGAACGACTCGAATGCACCGGCGTTCGGGCAGAAGTCCCGGTGGCCCAGGCCGGTGTCGCCTGCTTCCAGGAAACGCTGGCAGAGCGCGGTGTTGGGGCAGGCTCGGCAGGTCCCCGCCATCTGAATCAGTTTGGTGCCGAGTTGACACTGGCCGATTTCAGCGAGATCGACGCCGAGGTGGTCCGCCATGCGGCCCATCAGGTACGCCGGGTAATCCTGCCGGGTAATCAGGGAAGTGAAGAAGTGTTTCATGAGTCCGACCTCCGCTACCGGTTTCATGTGAAACTATCGCGGTTACGCAGAGCGGTCCTTGATCCAGATCAATCATTGGCGCTGGTACATGCCACCCGCCCGGTGACGCCGGGCGGGTGGCGGTGGGGACCCCTTAGAGAGCGAGGACCAGTTTGCCCCCTTGCGCGCGGGAGCAGCAGCTCATCATCCGGTTGTTTTCCCGCCGCTCCCCTTCCGTGAGCACCTTGTCGCGGTGGTCGATGTCACCTGCCTGCACGGGCACCTCACAGGTGCCGCACAATCCCTCCTCGCAGTCACTGGGCACGTCCACCGCGGCATGGCGTAGCGCATGGAGCAGCGTCTGGTCCGGCGCAACGTGAACGGTGAGATCCGAGTCCGTCAGCTCAACCTCGAAGCCGACCTCCTTGTCCGGGTCCAGCTTGCTGCCCTCGGAGGTGAAATGCTCGACCCGCAGTGCGCCCTCCGGCCAGTCCCGGGTCGCGGTCTCAAGCGCCTGGAGCAGCCGTTCGGGACCGCAGGCATAGACCTGCTCGTTGGTGCCGCAGGCCGCGAGTAAGGCGTCCAGGTCCAGGCGGCGACCTTCGTCCTTCGGGTAGAGATGGAGCCTGTCGCCATGGTCATGCTGCAGGCGATCCACGAAGGCCATCGTCTGCCGAGAGCGTCCGGCGTAATGGATGCGGTAGGGCGTGCCCAGGGCCTTGAGCCGGTCTGCCATGGCGATGATCGGCGTGATGCCGATGCCGCCGGCGATCAGTATGTATCCGTCGGCGCTCTCGTCGAGCCGGAAATGGTTGCGTGGGCCACGGATGCGCAGTTGCGTTCCCGCCGTCACATGGTCGTGGATGTAGGCCGAGCCGCCACGCCCGTCCTCCTCACGGAGGATGGCGACCTGTAGCCGGAACGGGTCGCCCGGATCACCGCAGAGGGAATACTTGCGGGCGTAGTCGCCCACCAGGAGATCGATGTGCGCGCCCGGGGTCCAGCCGGGCAGCCGCCGGCCGCGGACATCCTCCAGGGTCAACTGCAGAACGCCGTCGGCGGCGGGTTCCGCCGCAGTCACCCGCACCTGGCGGGCAATGTCCTGCTTCGACGGCGCGCCAATGGGGAAGTCGACCCGGCGCTCGAGCACGGTTGGGTCCCGGCGTTCCGGGTTCTGCGCCGGATCCCACTGAACCCACAGGTGTTCGGGCCCGCGAAACGAGGTGTTGGGAACGAACGTGAACTCCTGGTCCGGCACCAGTTCCATGTGGGGCAGGCGCTTGGTGAACTCCTCCAGGAAGATCCGCATCTCCATGCGCGCCAGGTTCTTGCCCAGGCACTGGTGGCTGCCGTAGCCGAAGGTCAGGTGGTCGGCGGTGTTGTCGCGGTAGATGTCCAGTTCGTCCGGGTTCTCGAAGTGGCGCTCGTCGTGGTTGGCCGAGGTGCTGACGATGAGCAGCTTGCCCCCCTTGGGGATCTCCACGCCGCCGACGGTGGTGTCTTCCATGGCGATGCGGCGCCAGGCAACCACGGAGCCGGAATAGCGCAGGCACTCCTCGGCGGCATTCGGGATGAGCGACGGGTCCTCGCAGATCGCCTCCCAGGCCTCGCGGTTGTCCAGGAGGAGCCGCAGGGCATTGGCGATGGCATGGGCCGTGGTCTCGTGGGCGGCGACAATGCCGGCCATCATCATGGAGTGCAGGTAGGAGTCCGTGACCACCTCGGGCAACTCCTGCTGCCGGCGGATGGCGTAGCGCATCCAGCCATGGCCGGACGGGTTCTGGCGCATCTTCTCCAGAACTTCACCCGCGTACTGCCAGAACTTGCCCACGGTCTCGGCCACCTGGACCTGCTCCTCCGGCGAGGGACGGCCCCAGGTGTTGGCCGTGTGGGCAATGGAGTACTCGCGCAGGGTGTCCATGTCGTCCTCGGGAATGCCCAGGAAGTGCAGCGCCACCGTGAGCGGGATCTCCCAGAGCATTTCATCGACGAGATCCACCTTGCCCTTGTCGATGAAACGATCCACGTATTCGCGGGTCAGCCGCCTGACCATGGGCTCGTGCTCGGCCAGCGCCTCCGGTTCGAAGGAGGCCATCAGCGCGCGCCGCCGCTCCATGTGGACCGGCTCGTCCTCGTTCACCAGAGTCCGGTTCAGGGCGAAGTTGTAACGCTTCAGAGTGTCTTCCGCCTCCTGGCATACCGGCGTGATCTTTTCCAGGGCGATGGAGGGCGAGAACACCTTGTTATCCCGGAACACGTGCTTGACGTCGTCGTAGCGGCTGACGACCCAGTAGCCCAGCTTGGGGCTGTAGAACACCGGTTCCTCGCTACGGGACCAGCGCAGTGCCTCGGCAGGGTCGACCTGGTACGGGGCATCGAAGGGGTCGAACTCGGCCGCCTTCCGCGACACGGGACAACCCGTCGGAGAGACAGCCTCGGAGAACGGGCAGCCCTTCACGGGGGATTGCGCGCTGGTGTCCGTGGTCATGCTTCACCTCCGTAATCCATCTTTTTACTTATATCGCACATTATGTAACGATATGAGTCGAGATTTGCAAAGATAGGGCAACCTCGTACAACCGTCAATCATCAACCGGAGGTGAGAAGCCCATGGCGACGCTGCAGACGCTGGACCGCGGGCTCGTGGCGCTGGAACTGATCGCCAGGCGTACCGGTGAACTGTCGGTGGCGGATCTCGCCTCCCAACTGGGCGTTCATCGGGCCATCGCATACCGGATCGTGGCCACACTCGAGAGTCACGGTCTGGTAAGCCGCGGGGCCGACGGGTACCTGTGGCTGGGCGCGGCGGTGGCGCAGCTGGCCTCGCGGTTCGAGCCGCAGTTGCGCGCCGTGGCCAGGCCCCTGCTGCAACAGCTTGCAGAGCGGACCAGGGCGACGGCGTTCATCTCCGTGGCCCAGGGTGACGAGTGCGTGGTGGTGCTGGTAGTCGAACCGGAGGCGGGTCTGCTGCGGGTTGGCTACCGGGTCGGGAGTCGCCATCCGTTGACGCGGGGTGCGGCGGGGATCGCCATTCTTGCAGGCCGGGAGCCCTCGGCCGATGAGCCGGAGGCGGTGACAGAGGCGCGACGGGCGGGTTACAGCCTCACCCGCGGTCAGCTGCAGGAGGGCGCGGTGGGCGTCGCCAGCCCGCTGGGGAAGAGCGGATCTCCCGCAAGCCTGGAGGCAAGCGTTGGCGTGGTTGCCATGAACGATCTGGATACCGACGTGGCCATCGCCGAGGTCCAGGAGACTGGACGGGTGATTGCCCAGCGCCTGGGGCTTGTTGATGGCGCAAGAGCGGGGGGCGTCTGATTCAGAAGGGCCGGGTGGCAAGTGCCGTGCACT
>SLMR01000149.1 GCA_007133445.1 Aquisalimonas sp.
CTGATCGCCGAGACCGGCGGCCAGAACGCCATGATCGCGGACTCCACGGCTCTGCCGGAGCAGCTGGTCCGCGATGTGCTGATCTCGTCATTCCAGAGCGCCGGCCAGCGCTGTTCGGCACTCCGGGTGCTCTACGTGCAGGAAGACGTGGCCGACCACGTGCTGACCATGCTCCGGGGCGCCATGCAGGAGCTCACCGTGGGCGACCCGGCATGGCTGGCCACCGACGTGGGCCCGGTGATCGACGCCGAGGCGCGGGAGAGTCTGATGGCGCACGTGGAGGCCATGCGCCGCAAGAACAAGGTCATCGGTGAAACGCCCCTGCCGGAGGACACCCGCGAAGGCACCTTCGTCGCACCCGTCGCCTTCGAGGTCAGCGGCATCGAGGCTCTTGAGGACGAGCACTTCGGGCCGATCCTGCACGTGGCCCGCTTCCAGGCCAAGGATCTGGATCGCGTCATCGACGCGATCAACGCCTCGGGGTACGGGCTCACCATGGGTGTCCACAGCCGCATCGACGCCGTGGCGGAACGTATCGCCCAGCGCGCGCGGGTGGGCAACCTGTACGTGAACCGTAACCAGATCGGTGCGGTGGTGGGGGTGCAGCCCTTTGGCGGCGAAGGGCTCTCGGGCACTGGCCCGAAGGCCGGCGGCCCGCGTTACCTGCACCGGTTCGCCACCGAGCGGACGATCACCGTGGACACCACCGCCGCCGGAGGCAATGCCTCGCTGTTCGCCATGGGGGATGAAGAGGACCTGCCGCGGTAGAAGGAACCGCCGGGGGTGTCGCAGGGCTGCGACACCCCCGGCAGAAACCACCAGGCCCCGCGCCCTGCGGCCCGAGGCGTCATCCTGGCCGTGATTGTCGCGCCCGTGAAGCATGTCCGGCCACTCCGCGGCCGACCCAGCCGCTGAAAACTCCCTCAGCAAACGCCCCTTTCTGCCCGCACCAACGGGCCGCATGCAGGCATTCCGCCACCGAATGACGCCCTGGGACACCCAGGGCGGCGTCGATTCCCTTCCCTGGCCCATCTCTTGCTCTGGCTTATAGAGCCGAGCCGAGCGGTCCGCCCGTGCCGGCAATTACCCCTTTGAGTAACGACGTCCTTTGAGGAGTAAGAACGATGAAAACCACGAACGCACTGATTGCGGCCTCCATTGCTGCGGTATTCGGTCTGGGAGTCAGCACCGCTGCACTCGCGGAGAACAACGCCAACGCCGACAATGCATCGGCGAGCGCGGCCGGCGAGTCCACTGCGAACTCCAACAGCAGCAAGACCTGGACGGATTCCGCCAACGACAGCTCCGATAACTCTGACAACTCGGATCAGAGCGTTGCGGATTCGTATAACGATAGCTCGGACAACTCGGACAACTCCGACAACAGCATCTCGGACTCCGGGAACGACAGTTCCGATAACAGCACCAACATCGCGGATTCCGGCAATGACAGCTCGGACAACAGCTCCAACGCCGCGGATTCCTTCAACGACAATTCGGACAACTCCGACAACTCCGACAACAGCATCGCCGATTCCTACAACGACAACTCCGACAACAGCGTTGCGGACTCCGGCAATGACAATTCGGACAACAGCATCTCGGACTCGGGGAACGACAGCTCCGACAACAGCACCAACGTCGCGGATTCCTACAACGACAGCTCCGACAATAGCTCGAGCGTCGCGGATTCCTATAACGACAATTCTGATAACTCGGATAACTCGGACAACTCCGACAACTCCGATAACAGCATTGCCGATTCCTACAACGACAACTCCGACAACAGCGTTGCGGACTCCTATAACGACAACTCCACCACCACTATCAACATGAGCATGGCGGTGGCCTCCAGCGAGCTGTCCGGCAACGTTTCCGGCAACACGCTGCGGCTGAAGGGCGAGAGCTACTTCTCCGCGGACAACGTGATTGGCGGCGGTGCCTTCGGCGAGGTGGCAGGCATCAACCAGGTGTCGCAGAACAGTGGCGCCAGCAGCCTGACTCAGCAGAACGTGACGGTGCAGTCGAACCTGAGCTTCGAATAGACGTCACCGGCGGAGCTCTCAGAACCGTGGGAGCTCCGCCCCTACTGAGGGTACCGCCATGAAGTACGCGACCATGATCTTCGCGCTGGCTGCCGCCACCGCAGTGATGACCACCGGGTTCGCCGCCGCCGACGACGCGCTGTTTGCCGCACCGCTGGAGGCCGGGGAACTGGAGAACCACCGCGCCAAGGCCAGTCAGTACCACGCGCAGCTGGGTCAGCTCTCCGAACAGGCCGTGCTCACCGACAACGAGATCGGCAGCGCCCACACCGGGAACAACGCCCTGTCCCACGGCGCCTTCAGCAGCGCCAACGGCGTGACGTCGGTCATCCAGAACACCGGGAATCACGTCATCATCCAGGATGCCGTGGTCGTGAACGTGACGGTGTCGCAATGATGCGATGGCTCGCCCTGCCGCTTCTGCTGGCACTGTCATCAGGCGCCTGTGCCGGCACGGTGTGGCTGTCCGGCGCCGGCACGACGCTGGCGGTGGACGTCGTCAACATGCGGGATGCACGCTTCCAGGGCGTGGTCCGGCAGCAATACGATTTCAGCTGTGGTGCCGCATCAGTGGCAACCCTGCTCACTTATCACTACGACGACCCCGTCGGCGAGCGCGAGGTCATGGACGGCATGCTGGCAAGCGCCGATGCCGAGCGCGTCGTCAACGAAGGGTTCTCCATGCTCGAGATGAAGCATTTTCTCGCCACCCGGGGCCTGGACGCGGACGGGTTTCGCGCCGGCCTGGACGCGCTGGCGGGCACCGGTATTCCCGCCATTGCGCTGATCGACACCGACGGTTATCGCCACTTCGTGGTCATCCAGGGCGTGTCGTCGGATGAGGTCCTGGTGGGCGACCCGGCCCTGGGAGTGCGGGTCTACAGCCGGACGGAGTTCAAGGCCATCTGGAACGGCCTGCTGTTCCTGGTGCGCGATCATGTCGACCAGGCCAAGGCCACGTTCAATCGCGCCGAACAATGGGCGGTGCGCGAGCGCGTGCCCTACGGGCTGGCCCTGCAACAGCCGACGCTGGATGGCTTCGCGCTGTCCCTGCCGCGCTCGGGGGACTTCTGACATGCGCCGCACCATTCACATCCTCTGCCTGGCGGCCCTGCTCGGAGCTGCCGATGCGGGCGCGGGTGAGCCGTTTTTCCGCGATCTCGCACCTATCGCCGACGACACGCTGGCGGAAATGCGCGGCGGCTTCGTGTTGCCGGGCGGGGGCGTGCTTGCCCTGGGAGTGGACAGCGGCGTGCGCATCAACGGCGAACTGGCCGCACACATGCAGTGGGAGAACGGTCAGGTCCGGATCACCCGGTCCGGCGCCATGCTGGACGGCCTGAGTGTGAGCGCCCTGGACGAGCATGCCATGGCCGCCGGCCGGTCACTGGGGTGGATCGTTCAGAACCAGCTCGACGAGATCCAGATCCACAGCTTCACTGAGTTCCATGTGGATCTGCAGGGCATGCGGGGCATCAGCACCATCCATCGCGACCGCATGCTGGAAGCGCAGGCGGTCACCCAACTGGCCCGCTGAACTGGCCCGCTGATCAGAAACGCATCGGCAGGCGCAGGGAAATCTGCACGTCCGGTGCCGCCTCGGTGACACCGAACCCGAGCCCCAGGTTGGCCGTGGTACGCGGCCCCAGGCGCTGACTGATGCCCAGGGAGGCCGTGCCCACCTGCAGGCGCCGAAACGTCGGCTGCAGATCATGTTCAAGGTCCTTGATCCGGGTCCGATCCACCACCGAATGGTCATACCCCAGGCTGAAGGAGGTGCGGTCGTTCACGGCGAGCCCCATGCCCAGCCCCACGCTCACGGCGTCGCCCGGATTCACGCGGCCGTAGTCGCCGCCCACGTCCCGCTCGATGTTCCAGAGGTACCCCACATGGCCGTAGAGGACTGCAGGCTGGGTGGGATAGATCACGCTCAGGCTCGGTTGCACGCTCCAGAAGCCCGAACCGGTGGGCTGCTCGACAAAGATTTCACCGATACGGTCACCGTCGTCGGTGAGCACGGACTGGGTTTCCACATCGAACGGCCCCGTGCCGGTGTCGGATTTCACCCGCAGGGACCCTACGAACAGCGGCCCCTCGGCGCTGGTATTGAGCTGATAGCGCAGGGCAGCCTCCACGTCACCCAGGCCCTTGCCGCGGGAGCGCTCCAGGCCCGGAAAACTGCTCTCCGCCAGCACTTCACGCTCCCGGATGGCCTCCTCGCGGTAGACCCACGGCACCCGCGTCTCAACTTCAAGCCGCTGGGTCAGGCCATAGCGCAGCGTGAGCGCGGAGGTGAAGGTATCGCGCTGCACCTGGCTGACGTTGATCAGGCCGATGGCAATCGCGGGAATGACGGTGAAGCCCTGGATATCCACCTGCGTCGCCGAGGAATGGGTGTACTGGATCGAGGGTTCCACCACCAGAGTGCCCCGCGAGGACAGCACCGAGCGCTGGCCGGTGACCACCGTGACATCCTCGGCCGCCGCACCCGAGCCTCCGGAGGCGGAATCAGTCTGTGCGAGCGCACCTGCGGGGATCGTCAGGAAACCGGCAACGACGACGGCGATACCACGATTCAGCGTTTTTCTCATTAGCGCGACTCTCCAGACCGCATCTGGGCAGGATCGGCCCCGTCATGTCGCCGCGTGCTCGCCCCGGCCGCGATCGCGCAGACTCAGCCCGTGACGCTGAACCATCCGGTACAGCGTGGCGCGCGAGACGCCCAGAGCCCGCGCCGCCAGAGTGTAGTTATGCGCGTATCGTGCCAGCGCGTTGCGGATGGCAGCGCGCTCGGCCTCCCGGCGCGCCGCGTCCAGCGACTCGACGCTGCGATGCACCTGCCGTCGCCGCTCCAGCCCCAGATCCCGCGGCGTGACGTAGGCCCGGTCACACAGCACGGCGGCACTGCGCACGCGGTTCATCAGTTCACGGACATTGCCGGGCCAGTCATGGGCCTGCATGGCCTCATGCGCCTGGCGGGTGAATCCGAGCACGCGGCCGCCCTCCTCGCCGACGAAGGCGTGCAGGAAGTAGTCGGCCAGCAGCACGATATCCTCGCCCCGGCCTCGCAACGGCGGCATGTCGACGCGCAGCACGTTGAGGCGGTAGAAGAGGTCGTCCCTGAATGTCCGTGCCTCCAGACATTCTTCGAGACCCACATATGTCGCAGCAATGACACGCACCCGCGGGGAGAGCGGCTCGGTCGACCCCAGCCGCTCGATAGTGCCTTCCTGCAGGAACCGCAGCAGGTTCACCTGCAGCTCCAGCGGCAGGTCACCGATCTCGTCCAGGAACAGCGTGCCACCGTCCGCGGCCTCGATGCGCCCGGTGCGGCGCGCCGTGGCGCCGGTAAAGGCGCCACGCTCATGGCCGAAGAGCTCCGAGTGGATCAGCGAGGCTGGCAGCGCACCGCAGTTGACGGCGATGAACGGGCCCTGCGCGCAGGGCGAGCGGTCGTGGATGGCCCGCGCCACCAACTCCTTGCCGGTCCCGCTTTCACCCTGAATCAGGACGGGGGCGCGGCTTCGGGCGAAACGCGGAATCAACCGGAAGATGCGTCGCATGCAGGGACTCTGCCCCACCATGCGGGCGAAACCATCCACGGGCGTCGGCGGCGTGCGCAGGCTGCACATC
>SLMR01000144.1 GCA_007133445.1 Aquisalimonas sp.
ACCCTGCGCGACGGCTGGCTGCACACCGGCGACGCCGGCTTCATGGAGGACGACGGTCAGATCGTGGTGCTGGGGCGCGTCTCGGAGGTGGTGTACACCGCAAGCGGCGAGCGCTTCATCCCCACCTGGGTAGAGAACCATCTGAAGTTCAGCCAGTACATCAAGGACGTGTGCGTCATCGGCGAGGGGCGCGACCATCTCGCGGCCATCGTCTGCATCGATCTGGACGCGGTGGGCCACTGGGCGGAGGAGCATGGCGTTGCCTACACCTCCTTCGCCGACCTCTCCCAGAAACCCCAGGTCTACGAGCTGATCCAGGACGTGGTGAACAAGGTGAACACCAAACTGCCGGAGGCGCTGGCAATCCGCCGCTTCGTCAACCTGCACAAGGAGTTCGACCCCGACGACGGCGAGGTGACGCGCACCCGCAAGCTGCGGCGCAACGTCATCGACAAGCATTACGCGCCGATCATCGAGGCGCTCTACGACGGCAGCGCGGAAATCGAGTTCGAGGCACAGATCACCTATGAAACCGGCGAATCCGGCGTGCTCAAGCGCCATCTCGCCATCCGTGATCTCCCCGCCACCGGTACCAAACGAGGCTGACCGACATGGCTTACTTTCTGGAACTGCTGGTCAACGGTGCCCTCACAGGGATGATGTACAGCCTGGTGGCGCTGGGCATCGTGCTGATCTACAAGTCCGCCGGCGTGCCGAACCTGGCCCAGGGGGCCATGGTCATGCTCGGCGCCTACTTCGTGTGGATGTTCACCACCATGGCGGGCATCCCCCTCTACGTCTCGATCGTACTAGCGATCGTGGCGATGTTCGCCTTCGGGCTGCTGGCGGAGCGGCTGCTGCTGCGCAAGATGGTGGGGCAGCCCATCATCATGATCGTCATGCTCACCCTGGGGCTGGAGATCTTCCTGCGCGGGCTCGGGCCCGGCCTGCTCGGCGCGGCACCGAAATCCCTGGATCTCGGCATCGACCTGACGCCGATCATCGTGGGCGAGGTGTTCATCAACCGCGACTACCTGGTCGGCGGCACGGTGGCCCTGTTCCTCATTGGCCTGTCACTGCTGTTCTTCCGCACCCGGCTGGGCACCAAGTTGCGTGCCGTCTCCGATGACCACGTCTCGAGCTGGTCCGTGGGCATCTCGGTGGAGCGCGCCATCGGCATTTCCTGGGGCCTGGCGGGCCTGTGTGCGGTGGCAGCCGGCACGCTCTGGGGCTCGGTCCAGGGCGTGGACTGGACCCTGTCCGCCCTGCTCTTCCCGGCCATTGCCGTGGTCATCCTCGGCGGGCTGGACAGCATCGTCGGGGTGCTCGTCGGCGGACTGATCCTCGGCATCCTCGGCAGCGTCATTCCCGGATACGTCGATCCGATCGTGGGTGGTGGCACGCGCGACGTGGTGACCTCCCTGCTCATCCTGCTGACCATCCTGGTCCGGCCGCACGGCATCTTCGGCCGCGAAGACATCGAGAGGGTCTGATTCCATGTTCTATCGTCTGTCCGGAGTCCACCACACCCGCTACGAGACGGCCCGGCAGCTGTGGCCGGTGCCCGCCGACCGGCGCATCGTCCTGGCGCTGCTGGCGCTGGCCGTGGCCGCACCGCTGTTCCTCTCGGATCTCTACCTCACCAGCTACATGCTGCCGTGGCTGGTCTGGAGCGCAGCGGCCCTGTCACTGACCCTGCTCATGGGCATCGCCGGCCAGCTGCACTTCGGCTTCGCCGCGGTCATGGCCATCGGTGCGTACTCGAGTATCCACATCGTCCGCGCGGGCTGGCCCTTCGAGATCGCCCTGATCGGTGCCGGGCTCACCGCCGCGGTGATCGGCTGCATATTCGGCGCCGCGGCGCTCCGGGTGAAGGGGCTGTATCTGGTCATGGCCACGCTGGCCATGCAGTACCTGGTGGACTGGGTCATCATCAACGTGCCGGCCATCTCCGGCGGTGCCCAGGCCACGCTGCAGACACCGGATGTCACCTTCCTGTTCGTGCCCTTGCAGGGTGACTGGGCGCTGTACTACGGCGCGTTGCTGTGGGCGGTGATCGTCACCCTGTTCGTGCTCAACGTGAAGCGCACCAGCTTCGGGCGCGCCCTGGTGGCGGTGCGGGACAAGGACTACGCGGCGTCGATCATCGGCGTGAACAGCTTCCGCTACAAGCTGCTCGCCTTCTTCGCCAGCTCATTCCTGGGCGGGGTGAGCGGCGCGATTCTGGCCTTCTGCTACTACCAGGCGGTCACGCCGGAGCAGTTCGGCTTCAACGTCTCCATCCAGCTCGTGGCCATGGTGCTGGTGGGCGGCCTGGGCAGCGTGATCGGCGCCTACCTGGGTGCCGGGTTCGTGCTGCTCGCACCCATCTTCCTCACCAACATGGTGGCCTACGCGGCGATCCAGGGGTGGCTGACGGTGTCGTCCAACCTGCTGGCGCACATCCCGCTCATGGCCTATGGCGCACTGATTATCGGCTTCCTGCTGTTCGAGCCACTGGGGCTCGCGAAGATCTACGACAACATCAGGAAATACTTCCTGGTCTGGCCGTTCCGGCACTCCCGGAGCTGAGGCGGCCTGGAAGACAACACAACGAGGAGGAGTCACCATGCGACGGTTCATCAAGGGTCTCACAGGGGCGTTGGCCGCGGCGGCACTGACCGCCACCGGCACTGCCAGCGCCGACAAGGAGCCGATCAAGTTCGCCTTTCCCCAGGACTTCACGGCGGTCTACACCTTCGTGACCGACGAGTACAACCAGGGGCAGCGCGATTACCTGCGGCTGATCAACGAGGAAGGCGGCATCGACGGACACATGTTCGAAGCCCTGGTGCGGGATACCGGCAACGAGCCGCAACGCGGCCTGGAAGCCTACAACCGGGCGCGGCGTGAAGGCGCGGTACTGGTAGACTTCCTGAGCACGCCGGTGTCACGGGCCGCGGTCAACCGCGTGCTCAATGACGAGATCGTCATGATCACCGCACTGCACGGTCGCGGGGACGCCAGTGACGGCACCACCTTCCCCTACATCTTCCCGCTCATGGCCACCTACTGGTCCCAGGCCACGTTGCTTGCCAACTACATCGAGGAAAACCACGACGGCCTGGAAGGCAAGCGCATTGCCCACGTCTACATCGACTCGCCGTTCGGCCGCGAGCCGGTGCCCGTCATGGAAGAACTGGCCGAGCAGAAAGGGTTCGAGTACCGCACTTTCGCCTACCCCAGCCCCGGCACGGAACAGTCCGCCACCTGGTCGGACGTCCGCCGCTATCAGCCGGACTTCGTCATGCTCTGGGGCGCCGGTGGCGGCCAGCCCGTGTCCGTGCGTGAGGCAATCCGCAACGGGATCGACCCGGAGCGGCTCCTTTCCGTGGTGTGGATGGCCGAGACCGACGCCCGCACCGTTGGCGCCGAGCGCGCAAAGGGCCTGAAGCGCTTCGAGGCGGTGGCCACCGGCACCGACTACCCCATCATCGAACGCATCAAGGAGAAGGTGATCGACGCCGACAAAGGCACCGGCGACAGCGAGAATGTCGGCACCACCTACTACAACATCGGCGTGGCCACCATGGCCGTGGCGGTGGAAGGTGCCCGCAAGGCCATGGAGGAGTACGGCGCACCGCTGACCGCCGAGAAGCTGCGGGACGGCATCCGCATGCTGGAGAACTATGACGCCGAAGGCCTGATGCCGCCGGTGACCTTCTCCGGGGAGGACCACCAGGGGGGTGGTTACGGCCGCGTCTCCCAGTGGAACGGCGAATCCTGGGAGCCCATCACCGACTGGTTCACCGCCTACCAGGATCTCGTGTGGGAGGAGATCGAAAAGGACGCCGAAGGCTTCCGCGAAGGCCGGTAATTGTCGCTGATCCGCCGGCGGGCCCATGCCCGCCGGCGGCTTCCCGGACGACGGAGAGCAACCCATGACTGCAGAGGCAGCACAGGCAACCGGCACCGCCACGGACAACGTGCTCACCATGAGCAACGTGGAGGTGATCTACGACAAGGTGTTTCTTGCCATCAAGGGCGTGTCCCTGGAGGTGGGCAACGGCCAGATGGTGGCGCTGCTGGGCGGCAACGGCGCCGGCAAGAGCACCACGCTGAAGACCATCAGCGGCCTGCTGGCCCCGGAGCGCGGTGAACTCACCCGAGGCCACGTGCACTTCTTCGGCGAGGATCTGGCGCCACTGAGCGCCGCACAGCGCGTGGCGAAAGGGCTGGTGCACGTTCTCGAAGGGCGGCGCATCTTCGGGCACCTGACGCCGGAGGACAACCTCCTGGCCGCCTACCCACTCGCCGGCAACCGGGGGCGCTACCAGGAGTTGCGGGACCAGGTGTTTACCTACTTCCCGCGCCTGAAGGAGCGGGCCCGCACCAAGGCCGGCTACCTCTCCGGCGGTGAGCAGCAGATGCTCGCCATCGGCCGCGCGCTGATGACGGAACCGAAACTGCTGATGCTGGACGAGCCGAGCCAGGGGCCGGCACCGGTGCTGGTGGAGGAGATCTTCGCCATCATCCGCGACATCAACACCAAGGAAGGCGTCAGCGTGCTGCTGGTGGAGCAGAACGCCACCGCCGCACTGGAGATCGCCCACCACGCCTACCTGGTGGAAAACGGCCACATCGTCATGAGCGGCGAAGCCGACGTGCTGCGCAGCAACCCGGATGTGCAGGAGTTCTACCTGGGCGGCACCGGCAAGGTGGATTATCACAACGTCAAACACTACCGCCGGCGCAAGCGCTGGCTGGCCTGAGGAACCGCCATCATGACCAGCACGGCGCTGCGTCTCCCCTGCCTCCCGCGACGGGTTCAGCGGGCAGCGGTTACCGCCATGGTGACGGTGGCCTTGGAGACCATGGGCGCCGCACGGTCCGGACCCGCATGCACGGTGGATTCCGCCACCATCAGCGTGCGTCCCGGGCGCAGCACATCGGCCCTGCAGAACAGCATCTCGCCCACAGCGGGGCGCAGCAGGTTCACCTTGTACTCCACGGTGAGTATGATCTCGTCGGCTGCCACCAGGCTGAATGCGGCGCAGCCCGCGGTGTGGTCCGCAATGCTGCCCTGGACACCGGCGTGGACGTACGCATCCTGCTGCCAGTGGTCCTGGCGCACCGGCAGCCGCGTGGCGCACCAGCCCGGGCCGACGTCGACCAATTCCACGCCCAGGGCCTGCATGAAGCGGGCGCCGGCAACAATCCCCGCGACACGCTCGCGGTATTGCGGATCCTTGGGTTCCATGACTCAATCCCGTGTTTTCCTGCCGCGCCACCCTGCGGCCTTGGCTGCCATGTTACGTTTACGTAAACGGCATGTGAATCAGGACGGGAGTCTCTAGCGAACATGGAAGCGATTCGGCAGGTTGAAAGCGCTCCGGCGTACACCATCGGTGAGCTGGCCCGGGAGTTCGACATCACCCCGCGGGCCATCCGCTACTACGAGCACCAGGGCCTGCTGCAGCCGGTGCGCGAGGGGCAGAAGCGGCTGTACCGGCGCCGTGACCGGGCACGCCTGAAGCTCATCCTGCGGGGCAAGCGCCTGGGCATGACGCTGAGCGAGATCCGCGAAACGTTCGTGCTCTACGACCAGGCCCACGGCGAATCGCGGCAGTTGCAGTACTACCTGGGTGTTCTGGACGAAAAGCGCGAACAGCTCAAGCAGCAGCGGCGGGACATCG
>SLMR01000155.1 GCA_007133445.1 Aquisalimonas sp.
CCGCTGCGCCTCGACTTGCGCCGTCCCGGCGACAAGCGCCTCCGCATGGTTCAGCGCATCGGTATCCTCGGAGGCCCGCAACTGGCGTAGCTCTTCGCGCGCCTCAGTGTAGGGCGGCGGTTCCAGCCAGAGCACCCCGAGGGCAAGGACGGATTTCACGCTGTCGACACGGGCGTCGAAACGGGTGCTCCTGTCTGAGGACTGGCTGGCCAGGTAGACATTCCGTCCCAGATTGACGCCGTGGAAAGCGCCCCACCCCCCGCGCCAGAGTCGCGCATGGTGCTCGCCCTGTGCCAGGGATTCGTCCAGTTCGCTCCAGCGTGGGTCGTCGTCCACGGCGCCGGCCTCTTGAGACAGCACGGCAAGGACCAGCGCGAGCACGCTCATGCCCGGAAGCCGGGCGCGGGCGTTCATGCGTCGCTGGTGTGTCAGGCGTCGTAGGGCATTCACGCCCGGCATGGTAGCGTATTGATCCGGCGTATGTGGCAACGGGCGGGTATGGGCGCGATTCCGAGGGCACCTGCGGCCACTGGCAGCTGAGCCAGTGCGGATGTACGCGGCGCTGATCCGCTTTTTCTGAGGGAATGATCCCATGTTCGAGCGTTTCCCGAAGGGCTTTCATGCCCTGATCCAGGGTGCCAGCCGTGGTATTGGCCTGGAGTGCGTGCGCCGGCTCCTGGACGATGACCGTGTTGGCCGGGTTTATGCCACCGCCCGCCAGCCGGAGCGATCAGAGGGGTTACGGACGCTGCTGGAGATCCACCCGGAACGACTGGTCACCGTGCCTCTGGATGTGACGGACGAGACCAGCGTGGAGGACGCGGCCGCGACGGTCGGTGTGCGCAGCGAGCGCCTGCACCTGCTGTTCAACGTTGCCGGTGTGCTGCACGATCATAAGGGGCTTACCCCCGAGAAGCGCCTGGCCGACGTGTGTCTGGACAATCTCGAGCGCAGTTTCCGGGTCAATGCGTTCGGGCCTCTACTTGTGGCCCGTGCCTTTGAACGTCTGCTCACGCATCGCGAACACGCTGTGCTGGCGAACATGTCGGCGCGGGTGGGGAGCATTGGCGATAACGGCCTGGGTGGCTGGTACGCCTATCGTGGCGCCAAGGCCGCTCAGAACATGTTCACCCGCGGGTTGTCCGTGGAACTGGGACGGCGCTCACCGCAACTGGTATGCGTGGCGTTGCATCCGGGCACGACGGACACCGCTCTGTCCGAGCCTTTTCAGGCACGGGTGCCGGAGGGCAGGCTGCAAAGCACGGCCTATACCGTGGAGCGGCTGTTCGAGGTCATCAGCGGCCTCGACCGTGACGATAACGGATCGTTCCTGGCGTGGGACGGCCAGCCAATTCCGTGGTAGGCACGTTGACGACGTCGCCGTTACCGGAATGCCCCGAACCGCCTCAGGAGTCGCGGAACGATTTACGTGCCTCCGGGCTCCCAGCGCGCTTGCGGCCAGGGTAGCGCTCCCCGGCCACAAGCGGCAGCGATCTTTGATGCCTGGCGGGACGTCACATGCCGGCATCGCGGAACTGTTGCTGAACTTCCTGTGACGGTTCCTTGCCCAGCAGGCTGACCACGATGATGGTGGCCGTGCAGAAGATGAAGCCGGGCACGATCTCGTAGACGTCAAAGAGTCCCCCGGAGAGCTGCTCCCAGACGATGACCGTCACGGCGCCCACGACCATGCCCGCCATGGCGGAGACGCCCGTCATCCGCTTCCAGTAGAGTGAAAGGATGATCACCGGGCCGAAGGCCGCTCCGAATCCGCCCCAGGCGTAGGCCACAAGATCCAGCACGCCGGCTTCGGGGTCCATGGCCAGAAGCAGGGCCACAATGGACACCACGATCACGGCGCCACGGCCCACCCAGACCAATTCCTGGTCCGAGGCCGACGGCCGGAAGAAGCCCTTATAGAAGTCATTGGTCAGCGCACTGGCGGAGACCAGCAACTGCGAGTCGATGGTGCTCATGATCGCTGCCAGGATGGCTGCCATCAGGAAGCCCGCCACCCAGGGGTTGAATAGCGCCCGGATGAGTTCGATCAGTATGGTCTCGCTCTCCTCGACGGGTGCATCGGCGAAGAAGGCGATGCCCATGTAGCCGGTGGCAACCGCGCCGATGAGCGCCAGGACCATCCAGCTCATGCCGATGGTCATGGCCTTCGGCATTTCGTCCACGGAGCGAATGGCCATGAACCGGGCGAGGATGTGCGGCTGGCCGAAATAACCCAGTCCCCAGGCCAGGAGTGAGATCATGCCCAGGAAGGTCATGCCCTCCAGCACCGTGGTGTAGCTGGGATCGATGGCGACGATCTCGCGCTCTGCCTGTCCCCAGCCACCCACCAGCACCACCACGAACATGGGCACGATGAGCAGGGTGAGGAACATGAGCAGGCCCTGAAAGAAGTCGGTCCAGCTCACCGCCAGGAAGCCGCCCAGGAACGTATAGGAAATGATGACCACTGCACCGACCAGGACGGCGGTGCCGTACTCCATCCCGAACGTGCTCTGGAACAGCAGACCGCCACCCACCAGGCCGGCAGAAATGTAGAGCGTGAAGAACACCAGGATCACGATGGCGGAGATCACCCGGAGCATGCGCGTCTTGTCGTAGAAGCGATTCTCTAGGAAGTCCGGGATTGTGAGGGAGTCCTTCGCGACAGCCGTGAATCTTCGCAGCCTGCCGGCGACGAACAGCCAGTTCAGAAATGCGCCGGCGACCAGACCGACACCAATCCAGAGCTCGCCCAGGCCTGAGGCGTAGACGGCGCCCGGCAATCCGAGCAGCAGCCATCCGCTCATGTCCGAGGCGCCGGCACTGAGAGCCGTGACGCCGGGCCCCAGGCTGCGGCCACCGAGCACATAGTCCGAGAGGTCGTTGGTCATGCGGTAGGCGTAATAGCCAAGCACCAGCATGAGCACCAGATAGGCGGCGAACGTGACGAGTGTCGGAATGGGCATATCCATGTACAGCGCATCCTTCTTCTTGTTGGTGGTTGCTCAGCCGCTGCTCGGGATGCCCGGTCGCCTGCATGCCTTGCGGCGTCTGTGAACGCAAGTGCGTCGTCCTTGAGCGTAGCACCGAATTGTCGTGGAAGGGCGGAGTTTTTCGGGCGTCTTGCCGGGGGTGCTGCATGAACGCGGCGTGTCCGTCCATGGCGCGGTTATACAGTTGGGAGCGCAAGCCTCACGGGTCCGGAGAAAACACGGTCCCTAAACACCCTGCAGCGTCACCGTGAGCCGCCGCTCGTGAGTCTGCAGCCGATGCTCCCAGAGATAGAGGCCTTGCCAGGTTCCCAGGGCAAGGCGGCCCTCCAGCACCGGTACGGTCAGCGTGGTCTGGGTGATGGCACTGCGCACGTGGGCGGGCATGTCGTCCGGGCCCTCCATGTCGTGCTCGAACAGGGGATCGCCATCCGGCACCAGGCGGGCGAGGATGCGCTCCAGGTCACGCTGCACCGACGGGTCCGCATTCTCCTGGATCAGGAGCGAGGCACTGGTGTGGTGGATGAAGACGTGACACAGCCCGCTGCGCACGTTGCCCTGGGTTACGCGGCGCGCGACCTCGCCGGTGATGTCGACGAGCCCGCGGCCGTTGGTTCGGATGGTCACCGTCTCGTGCTGCATGCGTTCTCCGGTGTGTCGTCGAGGCGTCCGTTCACGTTACCATCGGCGTTCTTGTAGTCGACCCCGAAAGGAGAGCAGGCATGGCCCGAGGTGACCAGCGCAGTCGCCGTGGCAAGATCGCCCGCGGCAGTTACGGCAAGGCCCGGCCCAAGGCGGCCAAGGTTCGCAAGGAGCGCCGCGCCGCCGCCGGCAAGTAATCGCGTTCATGGTGACGGGGCGGCGGTCAACCGAGCCCGTCCCGTCGCGCTCTCCGGTGACCCGGCTCAGGCACCGCTCTCGCGGTCCACGACAAAGAGCCTGGGTGCCGTGTCCGCCGTACCCGGCGGCCGCACCTCGCGGACCAGGAACGGGCGCCCCAGGGCGTTGGCCCACTCTTCCACGGCGCGTGCTTCCAGGTGCCCTCCCGAGTGGCCTGTATACGCCAGGATGGTCATGCGTCCTCCCGGCATCAGCAACGTGCTGGCCTGTCGCAGGGCCGGCACCGTGGAAGCCGGGGTGGTCACGACCCCTTTGTCGGCGCCGGGCAGGTAGCCGAGATTGAACGTGACTGCGCGGACCCGGCCCTGGAGCTCGTATCCAAGCACCGTGAGTAACTCGGCGTGATCCGCCTGAAGCAGCCGCGTTCGCGTCAATGCACCGGCGGCCTGAAGCCGCTGGCGCGTGTTCGCCAGGGCCTGCTCCTGGACATCCAGCGCGTACACCATTCCGTCGGGGCCCACGGCGCGGCTGAGGAACAGCGTGTCCAGCCCGTTGCCGGCGGTGGCGTCCACGGCTGTGTCGCCACTGCAGAGAACGCTCTCCAGCAATTCGTGCGCCCACGCCGTCAATGGGCGGCGATTCACGACAGATCCCGCCGCTGGCGGATATCGGCGGACGCCGGCAGAGGGTGTCCGAAGGCGATGTGGTCCGCCAGCCTGGCTGCATGCCAGGGGCCGAGCAGGGTGCCACGGGAACCGAAGCCGTTGAGAATGCCGATGCGGGCATCCGCGTGATGAAACCCGACGAATGGCGGCCCCGGATGCGCGCCCGGGCGCACCCCGGCATAGCCCGCCAGAACGCGGACATTCGGCGGTTGCGCAAGGATGGACGGCAACGCGCTCAATAATTCGTCCCGCGCTGCGCTGGTCGGTTCACCGGCCGCAATGCCGCGCTCGTAGGTGGCCCCCAGCCGGAAGCTGCCATCATCCAGCGGGACCAGAGATTTCCTGCCCGTCACGATGGTCTCCGGCATGCAGTGGCTGTCATGGGTCGTCAGGGTCAGGCTCTCGCCCCGGGCGCGTCGCCAGGGCAGATCGCTCCACCAGGGATTCGTGAACGCACCCGCTCCATCGCAGAAGATCACGCGTTTCGCGCGCCAACGCTGCCAGCGCACACCGCCATCCCGCTCCAGCGCCAATGCCTCGGGTCTCAGCTCGGCCTCAATGAGGCGGTCCGTTGCGGCGAATCGATGGCGGGCGGCGCCCAACAGGCGGCCAAGTGCCACTCGACCGCCTCCGGACAGGCGAGCGGCGCCGTAGGGAGCAAGAACCCCGCGAGGCAATGCGTCATCCTGCGGGGCGTCCAGGTAGGGCGAGGGCGCATGCGCCTCGCGGCGTTGCTGGATCCGTTCGGCTTCCTCCGCTGATTGCAGCAGGCGCCAGATAGGCATGGCGGTGAAGATGCGGACATCAAGCGCCCGTTCCAGCGCCCGATACGTGGTATGTGCGGAGTCCAGCAGTTCCGACAGGTTGTCGGGTGCCTTGTAACGAGGGCCGGTGTACGGGCTGAGGATGCCTGCTGCGGCGAGGCTGGCACTGCCCTGGTGGCCGGAGTCGATCAGGCGGACCGGGACGTCGCGCTCGTCCAGCATCATGGCAAGCAGGCTGCCTGCGAGCCCCTGACCCACAACCAGGGTATCGACATGTTCCAATCCCGCCACCTCGAACGCTGTTACAGGCGTTCATCATACCGGCAACGAGGTTTCGGTGCCCATGCGGCGGGCACCGGCATGTGGCCGGTGCCCGGGAGACGGTC
>SLMR01000160.1 GCA_007133445.1 Aquisalimonas sp.
CCTGGAGCCGGGCGACGAGCAGCAGGTGCGGTTCCTGCGTGCCGATGACCTCCCCGTCAGCCGTCAGTACCGGACCCGCGGCGGTATTGGCCATGGCCGACAGGCGCGGGGAACGTTTCAGCCGGTGACGGTCCACCTGACCTTTGCCAACGAGGAGCCGGGACTGGGCCGACCATTGCCGGGTGGCAACGTGCGCGTGTACCAGCTTGACAGTGACGGCGAGCCGGTGCTTGCGGGTGATGACCGGTTACGGTCGACGCCTGCTGGCGAGGAGGCGGAACTCACCACTGGCGCGGCGTTCGATCTCACCGCGCAGCGCCGGCAGACGGCCTACCGGCGCCTGGACGACCGCACCGAGGAACAGGCGTGGGAGATCCGTGTTCGCAATGCCGGCGAAGTGGATCGTGATGTGGTCGTCGAAGAGAGCCTCCCCGGTGACTGGACCATGCTGGAGGAATCGGCGGCGCACAGCCGCCCGGATGCGGGCCGTGCACGGTGGACGTTACCGGTGCCGGCAGGGGAGTCGGCGACACTGACATACCGCGCCGAGATTCGACGGTAGTGACCCGGCGTCAGGACGCTAGCTGTTGACGGATGCCGGCAGCAGGCGCCGTCCGGCAAGCAGCTCCGGCAGCTGCTCAGCCGGAACCGGCGGGCTGAACAGATGCCCCTGCATCGCATGGCACGGAACGGCCTGCAGCGTGCGCATCTGTTCGTCCGTTTCCACACCTTCCGCTACCACGTTCAGGCCCAGCCCGTTGGCCATGGTGGCAATGGTGTTGACCAGGGTGAACTCGTCAGCGTTGCCGTTCAGCCCCTGAACGAAGGACCGGTCGATCTTCAGCGTGTGGATGGGCAGGCGCTGCAGGTGGCTCAGCGAGGAGTAGCCCGTCCCGAAGTCGTCGATGGCGAACCGAATGCCCCGCCCACTGAGCTCCCGGAGCTTGTCCACCACGATGTCGACATTGCGCAGGAGAAGATGCTCGGTGATCTCGAGCTCGAGGCACTCCGGTGGGAAGCGTGTCTCGTCGAGTACGCCCAGGAGGCCATCGACGAAGTCCGGCTGTTCGACCTGGAGGCCGGAGACATTGACGGCCAGACGCGGGGGGCGGCGACCGGTGTCCAGCGCCAGGCACTCGAGGCAGGCCTGGCGAAGCAGCCACAGACTGATGGGCACAATCAGCCCGGTCTGCTCGGCCACAGGAATGAAGTCTATGGGCGGGATGTTGCCGCGCTCAGGGTGGTGCCAGCGCAAGAGGGCTTCCACGGCGGTGACATCGTGGCTGGCGGCCTCCACCTGGGGTTGGTAGACCACTGCCAGCTCGTTGTTGCCCAGGGCCCGCCGCAGGCCCGTTTCCATTGTCCGGTGATGATCCATCTGCGAGCCCACGCTCGCGTCGTAGAAGGCGTATCGGGCTGTCTCGTGCGTCTTGGCGTGATACATGGCGGCATCCGCCCGCTTCACCAGACTCTCCATGGTTTCGCCATCCTGCGGATAGACGGCAATGCCGACGCTGATCCCGAGCGCGATGTCATGGCCATCCAGGCAGAAGGGTTCGTCCAGGGCCGCGATGCACTTCTGTGCCACCCGGGCGGCAGAGTCTTCGGGCTCCAGCCTGGGGATCAGGATCGTGAACTCGTCCCCGCCCAAGCGCGCCAGCGTGTCGCTCTCGCGCAGGCAGTCCCGCAGTCGGTGCGCTACCCGTTCAAGCAGCCGGTCCCCGACGGCGTGGCCAAGGCCGTCGTTGACAGCCTTGAACTGGTTCAGGTCCAGGAACAGTACCGCCGCCCTGGTCTGGGAGCGCCTGGCCTGCGCCAGTGTCTGCCGCAGCCGGTCCTGGAACAGCGCCCGGTTGGGCAGTCCGGTGAGCATGTCGTGGTGGGCTTGATGGCGGATGATGGCCTCGGCGTGCTTGCGCTCGGTGACGTCCCGGGCCACACCGTAAGTGCCCAGGAACTGACCGGCGGGCTCGGCATCGCCGTCGCCGTACATGCCGGTGGCATTGAGGTCCACATGGACCGGCTCGCCGCCGTTGGCGGGTTGCAGGCGCAGCTCCAGCCCGCGGGTGGCGCGGTCGCCGGAACGCCGCTCGTTGACGCAGCAGGACGCCATGGCGCGATCCGGGGGGGCCACGATGTGGCTGAAATGGCGCCCCAGCAGCACGCTGGGGTCGTAGCCCAGCAGCCGACGCACTGCCTCGTTGACGAACGTGAAGTGGCCCTGGTCATCGAGGACGTAGATGAGGTCCGGCGAGCTGTCGACAATGTACTGGTACAAGCGCCCGGAGCGCCGCAGGCGCGAACGCGTCCCGCAGTCGGGGCGATCCACCGGGCGCCGCTGCAGCGTGTTCTGCAACGTCAGCAACAGTTCATCGGGGCTGCAGGGCTTGCGCAGGAAGTCCGAGGCGCCGTTACGCAGAGCCTGCACGGGAGCCAGCGGGGAGGGGTCTGCGGTGATGACGACCACATCGACGTCCCGTGCACGGTCGCGGAGTTCCCGAATCAGCGCGAAACCGTCGCCGTCGGGGAGCTGCGGGTCCAGCAGGACGACACCATGATCACCCCGCGCCAGCTGCATCCGGGCATCGGCCAGCGATGCCGCCGTGTCCAGCGGCAGCGATCGACTCACCGCCAGAGCCTCCAGGCTGGCGAGCATGCGGGGCTGCGCGTCGATCACGAGCACCCGTTCGCGTGATTTTTCGGCCGCCATCCAAGCCACCCCACACGTGACCGCTCCGGCGTGCCTCGACGTCCTCCCGCCGCGCCGCCGGATTCTGTGTTCTTTTTCTTGGGTCCGTCCCGATCCAGGCCGCTGGATGTCCTTTTGTTCCTTGTTCCTGTTACCTGGTCAGCTCGCGGGCGGTATCAGCACCTGCAAGCGCGTGCCCTCACCCTCCACGCGGCGGTGAGTCAGGAGGCCCCCGGCTTCGCGCAGCAACGCCAGCGCCACGTTCAGGCACTCTGCCTCAGTGCCACCCGACCCGTGTCCCGCCACGGGCAAGCCAGTGCCCAGTTGCTCCCGCACCCATTGCGGAAAATCCGGCCCGGTGTGCTCGACCAGGAGTTCAATGTACCGATGACCGCTGCTCTCTACCAGCCCCGTCGTGCGGATGGTCAGCGTGACCCCTGCCGTAAGTTGGCCGGCAAGCAGCCGCAGCAGGTTCAGCAGGATCTCCTGCAGCATGGGTGGCGCGCCGATCTCATCCGTCTCCAGCGACGGTGTCAGCGCCAGATCCCAGGCCAGGCGGGTGGGCAGCAGGCCGCCGTGCTCGGCGATTCGCGCCGTGCGGCGGACCCGGCTGTTGACGCTCGCGGCGGCCGCCCCTGCATCGACGTCGGCGTCCGCGCCAAGCAGCCGCGTGAGCCGATGGGCTTCCTCATTCACTGCCTGAAGCTGCGTGTAGGCGGGATGACCATGCTCGATCTGCCCCTCCAGCGCCTTGAGGTAGTTCTGCATGATGCTCAGTGGCGTGCCCGCCTCGATCAGCAGTTCGTCGCGGCCGGCCTGAATCGCGGCGACGCCATCCCTGACCGCGGCTTCCTGTCGACGCCGCTTCTGGTCCGCCCGCAGCAGGGCCTGCCCGGCTTCCCGGGCCAGGGCCAGCAGCAGGGGAGAGTCGTCCAGGAGGGCCGAGACCTGGTCGTCGCGGATGCCAAGCACCAGCACCCCGACCGCTGTACCGGCGTGGCGCATGGGCAGGCACAGCAGCCCATCGCCGGGAAGCTGGGATTGGAGTTGCCGATCGACCACGCTGAGCCGGTCCCTCGCGGCGGGATCCAGGGTGTGGATCGGCTGGTCGTCCAGCAGGCACTCCGCCATGACGCTGCGCCCCCGTTCCAGAGGGATGGTCAGCTCCCGAAGGCGCGGGTCGGCCCCGCTGGGCGGCAGGACCTCCATGGCTCCGTTGCTGCCCCGCTGCTGCAAGCAGAGCATGTGGCGAATACCGAACAGGAGCACGACGCAGCGGGCGATACCGTCCACCGGGGTGCCGGTCTGCAAGTGTCGTCGCAGGTCACCAAGCAGCGAAACCTGGCGCAGTTCCTGCCCGATGGGGCTGTCGCGACCGTTGGCGGGCTGCTGCAGTTTGGCGGGCTCAGTCAGGTCCTGCCTGACGCGGTTGTTCTCCTCCGTGGCCTGGCTGTGAATGCAGGCGGTCGCCGTGGGGCCGAGATCGAACAGGACCGCGGCGGCGTGCAGTGCCGTACTGTCGGGCTCGCCGTCGCTCACCGCCAGTGCCCGGGCCAGCGCGGTGGTCTTTACCAGATCATGGGCATCGGCCACGGCATCCGTGTCCTGCTGGTGGTAGCGGACCGCGTCCACCAGCAGAGTTGGTACCTCCCAGCGTTCCAGCAGCGTCGCGCCTAGAGCGACGTGATCAATCCCGACTTCCTTCCGCTCGAGACCGGCGAGGTCGTGCTCGCCGGTCCAGGCACGGTCGAGGATGTCGGTGTAGACCTGTCGCAGCTCATGGGACAGCACCAGTTGGCCGATGTTGTGGAGCAGCCCCGCCAGATACGCTTCGTCGGGGCGGGCACTGCCGGTGTGTCGGGCAACCTGGTAACCGAGTGTCGCGCAGGTCAGCGCCTGCTCACGGATCCGCGTCAGCCAGGCGCAGTCTTTGTCGTCCAGAGTGCGGGAAAACTGCTGCACCGTGGCGGCCAGGGCGAGGCTTCGCACGGTCTCCATGCCCAGCGTCTGGGCCGCGGCCGTCAGAGTCGTCACACGTTCCTGCCGGGGGGTGAAGACCGGAGCAGTGACCGCAGCAAGCAGGCGCGCACTCAGGGCCGAGTCACGACCGATCAGCCGCGCGGCCTCGCTGGGCGTCGCCTTGTCGCCCCCGCACAGCCCCATCAGCGCAGGCACCAGCTCCGGCGGGCTGGACAGCTCATTGAGTCGCGCGCGCGTCAGCGCGTCTACCGATGGAGTCAGCATGACCCCACTGTTGAGCAATGGTTCAGAGCCGTCAAGTATCAGTCAGTTACGCCACCCCGGAGGAAGCGCTCCAGGGCGGTTTGCTCGGTGCACCGTGAGATCGCCCCAAGTTGCCGAATGACGTCACTGGCCACCCGGTCGGTGGAGCTGTCGGGTTCGCAGCGAACGTGGATGTCGGCGTGGCGGGCGTACAGGGGCAACCGCTCTTCGGCCAGGTCCGCGAGATCCTGATCCGGCCGCATGGCGAGGCCTCGGTCCGAGCCCGCCCCCACCCGCGCCTGCAGTGTCGGCAGCGGGACGTCGAGCCACACCACCGTTCCCTGTCTGCGGAGGGCGGTCATGGCCCGTTCGCTGTAGACCATGGAGCCGCCTGTGGCGATCACGGCGTTGTGGCAGTCCAGTGCGCAGGCCTGTTCCTCCTCGGCCAGAAGCACGCCCTCCGGTCCCTCCTGGTCAACGATGGCCTGCAGGGACTGCCCGCGGGCGGTTTCCACCAGTGAATCCGTGTCCACGAAGTCGCATCCAAGCCGTTCCGCCAGCAGCCGTCCCACGGTGCTCTTGCCGCTACCCGGCATGCCGATGAGAACGAGATTGTCGCCCTGGGTCATGGTCCCCCACGGTATCTGGTGTGCCCCGCCACCATGATATACGGTGCGAACAGGTTGAGCAGCTTTGACGGCAGGGAGGAAGTCCAGTGAAGCGCATGGTTA
>SLMR01000010.1 GCA_007133445.1 Aquisalimonas sp.
GCAGGTCTCCTCGAAGTCCCCGCGCATGGCCGACAGGTTTTCCTCGAACGAGGCCCGCTCTTCCTCCATGCACTCCTCGTGGCCACTCGAGCCCTCCCCGGCGCCCGCCAGGCCGCAGGTACCCTCGAGGTAGTCGCGAAGTTTCTCGCCGTCATCCGCGGCGGCCACGCCCGCGGACAGAAAAAGCGTGCAAAGGACCAATCCGGCAGCGCGTTTCACCATGGGTACTCCTCCGTTGCAATCCAGGCTGTGATCCTGAACTGGTTAAAGAACATCGTTATTCTGGAGCGCCCATGGTACCGGATAACACGGGGACAACTCAGCCATGAACCGGGCAATCATCGAACAGGCCTTCAAGGGCGCGCCATTGCTGTTCCTGCTGCTGTGGGCCAGCGGCTTCGTCTTCGCCGCCATGGGGCTCGCGCACACCGACCCAATGACCCTGCTGGCGCTGCGGTACTTCCTGGTGGTGATCGTCCTGATTCCGCTGTTTCTCGCCCTGAAGCCCGGTCTGCCCGACTCTGCCGCGCAGTGGTTCCACGTCGCCGTTGTGGGCCTTTGCATCCAGGTGTTCTTCTTTGGTGGCGTCTACATGTCCCTGGAGTTCGGCCTCTCGGCGGGCGCGGTGGCGTTGATCGCCTCGCTGCACCCGATCATCGTCGGCGCCCTGGCGGCGCCGCTGGTGGGGGAGCGCGTCGGCGTCCTGGGATGGTTGGGGTTGGCGCTGGGGCTGCTCGGCGCCGCCATTGTCATCACCTCGCGCATGGCCGTGGAGGCGACATCGATACTGGGGGTGCTATTCGCCGTGGTCTCCCTCCTGGCCATGACCTCCGCCACCCTGTACGAGAAGCGCTTCGGCGTGGCCCAGCACCCGGTCACGGCCAATATCATCCAGTGCGGGCTGGGCTTTCTGATTCTGGCGCCGCTGGCGGTGCTGTTCGAGCCCCTGCACATCAACTGGACCGGGGAGTTCCTGGTGGCGATGACCTACCTGGTGCTTGCCAACTCGCTGATCGCCGTCACGCTCCTCCTGGCGATGGTCCGCCGCGGCCTGGCATCGCGGGTGTCGGCGCTGTTCTTCCTGGTCCCGCCGCTGTCCGCCCTCATCGCCTGGCTGCTACTCGCAGAAGTGATGCCCGCCGCCGCCTGGGGCGGGATCGTTGTTGCCGCGGTGGGGGTCGCCCTGATCAACGAGCCGGGCCGCAAGCTGCAGGAGATCATACGGAAACGCCTGGGTGGCGCGGAGCAGGATGCCCCGTAAACGGCGCCCGCCGCACCACTGGCACATACGCAAGCGCCCGCCCCGGACAGTCCCGGGGCGGGCGCCTGTAGGTTGATCGGCAGTGGAGCGCTTACGCGCCCCGGAGCCGTTTCAGACCTTCTCGCGAATCCGTGCGGACTTGCCGCTGCGCTCGCGCAGGTAGTAGAGCTTGGCGCGGCGGACATCGCCCTTGCGCTTGACCTTGATGCTTTCGATCAGCGGGCTGTAGGTCTGGAAGACCCGCTCGACACCGGTGCCGTGGGAGGTCTTCCGCAGGGTGAAAGCGGAATCCAGGCCGCGATTGCGCTTGGCAATGACCACGCCCTCGAACGGCTGCAGCCGCTCACGGTTACCTTCACGGACACGCACCTGCACCAGCACCGTGTCGCCCGGGGCGAAATCCGGCACGTTCTGGCCCAGGGCCTCGATCTGTTCCTTGTTGAGCTCATCGATGATGTTGGTCATGCCGTTTTCCTCTACCCGTTCAGACCGGCTCGTCGCGGTCGTCGGCCCGGTACTCGTCGATAAATTCCCGCAGCAGCCTGCGGCTGTCTGCATCCAGTTCCAGTCGTGCCAGCAGCTCCGGCCGTCGCAGCCAGGTCCGTCCCAGGGCCTGCTTGCGCCGCCAGCGGGCGATGGCCTGGTGATCACCGCCGAGCAGAACCTCCGGCACCCGCAATCCGTCAATGTCCTCCGGACGGGTGTAGTGGGGATAATCCAGCACCCCGTCCGAGAACGAATCCGCCGCAGCGGAATCCTCGTGCCCCAGCGCCCCCGGCAACCACCGGGCGACCGCATCGATCACGGCCATCGCCGGGATCTCGCCGCCGCTGAGGACGAAATCTCCCAGGGAGATCTCGTCGTCCACCTCCGTGACCAGCAGCCGCTCGTCGATGCCCTCGTAGCGGCCGCAGAGCAGGATGATTCCCGGTTGCTGCGCCATGGCGCAGACATCCTTCTGCCGGAGCCGCCGCCCCTGAGGACTGAGGTACACCACCGGGGCTCCGGCCGGTGCTGCCTGCCGCGCGCGCCCGATCGTGGTGCGCAGCGGCTCGACTTTCATGACCATCCCCGGCCCGCCGCCGTAGGAGCGGTCATCCACGGTACGGTGGCGGTCCGTGGCATCGGCGCGCGGATCCCAGACCACCAGGTCCAGCAGACCTGCCCGGGCGGCGCGCCCGGTCACGCCATGCTCGGCGACCGCGGTGACCAGCTCCGGGAACAGCGTGATCACGTCAACGCGCATGGTCGCTCCCGGGCCGACCTCAGAACTCCGGGTCCCAGTCGACTTCCATGACCCCGGCATCCAGATCCACACGCAGGACGAAGACGTCCGGTACCATGGGGATCAGTCGCTCCCGTTCACCGGAGACCACCAGCACGTCGTTGGCCCCGGTCTCCATCAGCCGCGTCACCGTGCCGAACTCCAGCCCATCGCGGTTGATCACGCGCAGGCCCTGCAGATCGGCCCAGTAGTATTCGCCGGCATCCGGTTCCGGCAGTTCGGCCCGCGGTACGGCAATCTTGCGGCCAATCAGCGCACGTGCCTGATCGCGGTCCTCGAAACCTTCCAGCTGCGCGACGATCGCTTTGCCTTGCCGGCGGCCGTCGTGCAACGCCATCCGGGTCCAGCCCTCACGCGATTCAACGCGCCAGAGGGGATAGTCCAGAATGTTTTCCCGCGGGTCCGTATACGAATAGACCCGGACCCAGCCGGCGACGCCGTAGACGCCCGACACCTCCCCGAGGACAACCAGCTCGTCGGTGCCTTCCACCACGGCAGCTCCCGCCGACGTCAAGCTGCGTCAGGCGCTGGCCTGCTGCTCCTTGCGCGCGCGCTTGATCAGATGATCGGCCCGCTCGGTCGGGCGCGCACCGCGCTCCAGCCAGTGCTCCACGCGCTCAAGATTCAGGCGCAGCGGCTCATTGGCTTCCTGACCGCGCGCCACCGGGTTGAAGAAGCCCAGGCGCTCGATGAAGCGGCCGTCGCGCGGCTTACGGCTATCGGTGACGACGAGGTAGTAGAACGGGTTCTTCTTGGCGCCGCCGCGTGCCAGACGAATGGTAACCATGAATCGAATATCCCTCAGAACTGCGCGGATTGCAGTACACCGCTGCTTCAGTGAATCGCGCATTGTACTGAATTTGGTGCCAATGTGAAGGGGGATGTCACCGCTGTGGCATTGCACCGTCAGGGGCTGGCCAGCGCCTCGACACTCCCCTTGAGCCCCAGTGTCACCCGCGCCATGCCCAGGTAGTCGAGCCGGTCGGCGGTATCGCCGGGACGATGGTACTGCGGGTCCCGGAACGGCAGGGTGTCGGTGACCAGGAACGCCGGATAGCCACCTTCCCAGAACGAGTGATGGTCAGAGAGCGCGACGCCGGGAACCACCTTCGGCAACGCGGCGCCGTGAGAAGGGATGCGACCGCTCTCGCGGAAACCGGCAATGGCCCGGCGCACCAGCGGTGCATCGCGGCTGCGGGTGATAAAGCCGATGAAGTCTCCGCGATCCGGATACAGCCAGCCGATCACGTCCATGGGGTACTGCTGACTGCCCGGCGTGTCGGTAAAGTAGCCGACCCCGTCCAGGGACACCGCGGCCCGGACGTCATCGCCGGCCTCCTGCAACGCCCGCACGTAGGCCTGGCTGCCCATGTCCCGGGTGCGGAAGAAGGGCTGCTCCTCGTTGGCGAAGGCGACGAACCGCAACGTCCGGGGTTGCGGGCGATCATGGAACCACGCCGCCAGGGCGAGCACGACGGCGACGCCGGACGCGTTGTCGTTGGCGCCGGGCGAGCCCGGCACCGTATCGTAATGGGCACCGATGACGACGACCTCCTCCGGACGCTCGGTGCCAGACACCTCGGCCACCACGTTCTCGGCGGTCTGGCCGGCGAAACGCCCTCCCCGGAGACGGTAGGCCTGGCGTTCCGGCGTGTACCCGGCGGCGGCCAGCCGCGCCTCGATCCACACCACGCTGGCCTCCATGCTGCCGGGCGTGCGCATGTTGCGCTGCCCCACCCCCTCGGCCAGCGCGTGGACATCGGCACGCAGCTGCCCCGCCAACGCCATTTCGCGGGGTCCCGGTAACGGCCCGGCCCGGGACTCGGCGCCGCCGGGCATCCAGGTACTCCAGAACACCGCCGCCACGGGAGTTCCCAGAAGCAGCAGCAGGAGCAGTGCCAAAAGAATGGCTCGCCAACCCATCATCCCTCCCGGCCCGAATGCCGCGGCCACGCTGCCGGCACCTAGCACCCCAGTCTGCACCGAGACGAGGATTCAGTGTAGGCTCGCTGAGTTATCCAGAAGCCGACGAGGGTCCTGATGAGTAGCGACCGGAACAACGACACCGATACCGTTCGTGCCCGCTGGGAAGCAGAAGCAGACGCCGTTCGCCGTCGCCTGCGGGACGCCGACACCAACAGCCTCGGCACGATCGCCCAGTACAGTGGCCTGGAGTTCCTGCAGGCGATGTTTGCCGGTGAGCTACCGCACCCGCCCATCGGCGAGACCATGAGCTTTCTGCCCATCCATGCGGAGCACGGCCTGGTGATCTTCCAGGGCACGCCGGCGGCAAACCACTACAATCCCATCGGTTCAGTGCACGGCGGCTGGGCCGCCACCCTGCTGGACTCCTGCGTCGGCTGCGCCGTGCAGTCGACCCTGCCGCGTGGCAAGGGCTATACCACCCTGGAACTGAAGGTGAACTACGTTCGCGCGCTGACGCCTGGCACCGGGCCCGTGCGCGCCGAAGGCCGCGTCATCCACTCCGGCGGGCGCGTGGCCACGGCGGAGGGCCAGTTACGCGACGCCGCGGGGCGCCTCTACGCCCACGCGTCCACCACCTGCCTGGTCATGGACCTACCCACCGCGGACTGAGACATCCGCCCCTGGCGCTTAGTCATCACGCACCCTTGGGCAGGGGCAGGTCCAGGACCTGCTCCAGCTCATCCAGGGCCGCGCGCGGGTCGGACACCTTGATGGTGGTCATGCCGAGCTGGCGGGCAGGCTTGAGGTTGATCCCCAGATCATCCAGGTAGACCACTTCCGCGGGCGCCACCGCCATGAGTTCGCACGCATGCTGGTAGATGCGTGGATCCGGCTTGCGCAGGCCGAGCTGCGACGACTCCACCACCCGCTCAAACTCGGCCATGACCGCATCCACCTCCCGCGCGCGCTCGGCATCGGGCTGCATGCTTGGCCCCTCGCCGGCGCGGACGTTGTTGGTGATACAGGCGATCCGGTAGTGGTCGCGGATGGTGCGCAGGGCGGCCACCATTTCCGGTCGCAACTGCCCGGACAGCAGCCGGATGACGTCACTGCCCGGCACGCGGTGCCCGGCCGCCGCGC
>SLMR01000075.1 GCA_007133445.1 Aquisalimonas sp.
ACGCCATCATGCCCACCATCGTGCGCAAGGCGGACGACCCGTACCAGTGGGATATCGGCTCCGTGGCGCTGAGTGAAGTGGCCAACGTCGAGCGCAAGATGCCGCGGGAGTACATCACCGAGTGCGGATTCGGCATTACGGACGACTGCCGGCGCTACCTGCGGCCGCTGATCCAGGGAGAGGACTACCCGCCGTACCGCGACGGGCTGCCCAGCTACATTACACTCAAGAATGTCTCCGTCCCCCGCGTGCTGGGGACGGAGTTCCAGGTCTGACGATGCCGGCCGCTGCTGGCTCCGTTCCGCGGAACTTGCAGCGCCGGCCTCGGGTGACCGGTCACTGGCAAGACGAGGGAGACCTTCCATGAACGTCGACAACATTCCGGCTGGCAAGTCGGTTCCGGACGACATCAATGTCATCATCGAGATTCCGCAGAACGCCGACCCGGTGAAATACGAAGTGGACAAGGACAGCGGCGCCCTGCTGGTGGACCGTTTCATGTTCACTGCCATGCATTACCCCTGCAATTACGGCTTCGTGCCCCACACCCTCTGCGGCGACGGCGACCCGGCCGACGTGCTGGTGGTGGCGCCGTTCGGCCTGGTGCCGGGCTCCGTGGTGCGCTGCCGGCCGGTGGGTGTGCTGGAGATGAGCGACGAGGCGGGCGAAGACGCCAAGATCATCGCCGTGCCGGTGAGCAAGCTCACACCCATCTACGACAACGTCCACGAGCCCTCCGACCTGCCGCCCATCCTGCTCGAGCAGATCGCCCATTTCTTCGAGCACTACAAGGATCTGGAGAAGGGCAAGTGGGTGCGCGTCGAGGGCTGGAAAGGCGCCGATGCCGCGCGCAAGGAACTCACCGACGCGGTGGCAAGGCACGAGCGCGAGGGCTGACGGCGAGCCACTGACCGCATGGTCGTCGATTCGGGCGTGCAATCTGTTGCGGGCTGTGTTGCCATGGGCGTACCGATCTGCGGAACGCGATTTTGCAGGGGTGGACACAGTCTGTAACAGGTCTATAATCGGCAACTGTGCGGTGCACCATTTTCTGGGTGATCGCTGGTGAAAGTCGGTTCACACACGCGCTACGCGGGCAGACGGAGTTGGCTTCATGGCGACGGCAGGGGTCATGGGCAAGCGGCGTCTTGAGCTGGAGCAGGAGAACCGGGCGTACCGCGCCACCGGGGGTGTGAGTCAGAACAACCGGTGCTTCGGGTTCCGGCCGGCCTTCCGCGATGTCGAAACCGGCGTCGTGTATCCCTCCCTGAACGCAAGCGGGGCGCCGTGTCCCTTCCATTGCCTGGACGGCCTGCCCGCGGACGTCGTGACCGAGCGTGGACCCACCGGCCAGGTGACCTGCGTCAAACCTTCCCTCGAGGCAGGGTTCGAGCGTGAGGGCGAGTTCTTCACCCGTGCCCAGGCCGCCGATCTCGTCGCCCGCGGCGAATAGGAAACCCCATGCACCACCGTCAGATACGCTGCACGCTGCCGGCAGGCGCCTGCGCGCGCGCCGAGTCCGTGCTGGTCGAGGAGGGGGCGTACGCGGTCACCCTGCAGGACCCCGGCGGCGAACCCATCCTGGAGCCCGATCTCGGCACCAATCCCCTCTGGGACGAGGTGGTCCTGGTGGCGCTGTTCGATGGCGATGCGGACGTGCCTGCGATTCGCACGGTCCTCGAGCAATCCCTGGGCCCGGATGTGCTGGACACCTGGCACGAGGAAACCATCCCGGATCAGGACTGGGAGCGCGCCTGGATGGACGCCTTCGAGCCAATGCGCTTCGGCGAGCGCCTCTGGGTCTGCCCCAGCACGCACCAACCGCCCGATCCGAAAGCCGTGAACATCAGCCTGGACCCGGGCCTGGCCTTCGGCACCGGGACCCATCCCACCACCGCCCTGTGCCTGGGCTGGCTGGATCGGCAGCCGCTCGCCGGCACGCGGGTCCTGGATTACGGCTGTGGCTCCGGCATCCTCGCCATCGCCGCATTGCTGCTCGGCGCTTCCGAGGCCCACGGCGTCGATAACGACCGCCAGGCGCTCGTCGCCAGTGGCGAGAACGCCAGGCGCAACGGTGTGGACGAGCAGCTGTACTTGCGCACGAACGAGGAGCCGGACCCGCCCGTGGCGGACGTGCTGGTGGCCAACATCCTCTCCGGCATCCTGATCGAACTGGCGCCGCGCCTCGTCCGCCTGGTGCGCCCCGGCGGCGCCGTGGCCCTGTCCGGCATCATGGAGCAGCAGGCGGGCGCAGTGGTTACGGCCTTCGAGGAGGACGTGGCCTTCGATCGCCCACGTTTCCAGGACGGCTGGACCCTGCTCACCGGGACCCGCCGCCCGGTCTGAGTGCGGGCACCACCGGCCTCGGGGAATCGGGGAATTGCCCGGCGTTTCCTTTACACCCCGGCTGGGGCTCCCGACAATGCTCCGGTGACGAAACCAGGGACTGTTCCGGCTGCCGCCGCCCCAGTGATGTATACCCAGTGCCCCACATGCGCCACGGTGTTTCGCATCGCGGCCGAGCAACTGGCCTGCGCAGACGGTCTGGCGCAGTGCAGCCGTTGCCTGCGGGTATTCGATGCGCGTCGCCGGCTCGTGGACACCCTGCCCGAGGACCTGACAACCTTGTTGCCGGAACCGGAACCGGAACCGGAACCGGAACCGGAACCGGAACCGGAACCGGAACCGGAACCGGAACCGGAACCGGAACCGGAACCGGAACCGGAACCGGCTCCCCCGCGTAGGCGCCAGATCGACTGGCTCTCCGGACCGGTGCCGGTGATTCCCGGGCGCGGTCCGCGCCACCGCAGTGAGCAGGGTGACTGGCAGGGCCAGTCGGCGGCCGGGGTTACGGTGAATCTCGGCGAGGAGTGGCAGGAACTGTCGCGCCTGGAGATTGAACAGCAGACGGCCGCGCAGCCCCGGGCGCGCCGCCTCGAGCCTTGGCTGTGGTTTGCCGGGGTGGTGTTGCTGACCGTCAGTCTGGGGCTGCAGGCCGCCTACGTCATGCGTGACGACCTGGCCCAGGATCCGCGCTGGCGCCCCTGGCTGGAGACGTTGTGCGGGGTGGCAGGCTGCGAGTTGCCGCTGCAGCGTGATCTCGCCTCCGTCCGCCTGGTGCGCGGCCAGGTCAGTGATCACCCTGAGCTGGACGGCACGCTCGTCGCCACCGCGTCGCTGGTCAACGAGGCCGGGTTCCGGCAACCGTACCCTTTGCTTCGGCTGTCACTTCTGGATAATAACCAGAACATATCGGGGGAGCGCTGGTTTCACCCCGAGGACTACCTCGGTGATCCTGCGCAACGGCAACAGTGGGCCGCGGGCATGCCGCCCGGAGTGGCGGTGCGCGTCCGCCTGGTGCTGAAAGACCCCGGCACCGGGGCAGAGCAGTACATCTTCGATCTGCGTTGACCGGGCGCCGGTGGTTGCGGCGGTGGTTCCGGACGCGTGTCCGGACTGCCGGTGTTTCCGTGGCAGCGTTTCTCGCCGCGTTGCTTTGGGGTATGATGCGGGCCCTTTCCCATCGGTGCATTCCCGTCGGGGCCCGTGTCGTGTTTCAGGATGATGGACGGAATGAACGAGCAGGTCAGTCGAGTACAGCGGACCGCCCCGGAAGCCGATGAGGACGTCAGCGTCGGACCCATCCGTGCCTGTGTCGATGAGGCCGTGCGTGCATACCTGTACCAGCTCGGTGATTACGAATGCAGGGACCTCCATGCGCTGGTCCTCGCGGAGGTCGAGCCGCCGCTGCTTCGTGCGGTGCTGGATCACTGCCAGGGGAACCAGACCCGTGCCGCGCGGCTGTTGGGCCTCAACCGCGGCACCCTGCGCAAGAAGCTGCTGCAGTACGATATCCGCGACTGACGTCCTGCCGGCCCCGGGCACCGCAGCCGGCAGGCATGCGCCGCCAACCAACCGAGGATCGTGTTCGTCATGACTGCCAATGCAGCTCTGCGCCCAGTGCGTCGCGCGCTCATCAGCGTCTCCGACAAGACCGGCATTGAAGATTTCGCCCGCGCCCTGGCGGACCGCGGCATTACCCTGATCTCCACGGGGGGCACCGCCCGCGCCCTGCGGGATGCCGGCCTCCAGGTCCAGGACGTAGCCGATATCACCGGTTTTCCCGAAATCATGGCCGGCCGGGTGAAGACGCTGCATCCCAAAGTCCATGGTGGCCTGCTGGGGCGGCGCGGTGTTGATGATGACGTCATGACCGAGCACGATATTGCCCCCATCGATCTGCTGGTGGTCAACCTCTACCCGTTCGAGCAGACCGTGGCGACACCGGACTGCACCTTTGCCGATGCGGTGGAGAACATCGATATCGGCGGCCCCGCCATGGTGCGCGCCGCCGCCAAGAACCACGACGGCGTTGCCGTGGTCACCGACCCGGCCGACTACCCTCGCGTGCTGGACACGCTGGCGCGACACGACGGCCTGGATTTTCCCCTGCGTCTGGAACTGGCCACCCGGGCCTTCGAGCACACGGCGGCCTACGACGGTGCCATTGCCTCCTGGCTGGGGCGGCTCAACGACGACCTGCAACCTGAGGGGTATCCGGCGACGCTGAATCTCCAGTTCCGGCGCGTCCAGGGCATGCGCTACGGCGAGAATCCGCACCAGAATGCCGCCTTCTACCGCGAGGCCGCTCCGGCGGAGCCGTGCGTTGCCACCGCACGTCAGCTTCAGGGCAAGGCGCTGTCGTTCAACAACGTGGCCGACACCGACGCCGCGCTGGAGTGCGTCAAGCGCCTGGCCAAGCCTGGCTGTGTCATCGTCAAGCACGCCAACCCCTGCGGTGTGGCGGAGGCCGATGATCTGGCCACGGCCTACGAGCACGCCTTCGCCTGCGATCCCACCTCCGCCTTTGGCGGCATCATCGCCTTCAACCGCACGCTGGATCCGGACACCGCCCGCACCATTGTCGAGCGGCAGTTCGTGGAGGTGATCATCGCGCCGGCCGTGGCCGAGGGAGTGGCCGACATCGTCGCCGCACGCAAGAACGTGCGTCTGCTGGTATGCGGGGAGTGGCCCCGCGAACGCCACGGGCAGCAGGACTACAAGCGTGTCACCGGCGGGTTGCTGGTCCAGGACAGCGACATTGCCACGGTGCCGGACGGCGATCTGCGCGTGGTTACCCGTGTGCAGCCCGATGCCTCGACACTGCGGGATCTCCGATTCGTCTGGGAGGTGGTGCGTTTCGTCAAGTCCAATGCCATCGTGTACGGTCGGGATGGTCGGACCGTGGGGATCGGCGCCGGCCAGATGTCGCGCGTCTGGAGCGCCCGTCTGGCCCGGGACAAGGCGCTTGATGCGGGGCTGGAGGTCGCCGGCGCGGTGATGGCCTCGGATGCCTTCTTCCCGTTCCGCGACGGCATCGATCAGGCCGCCGAAGCCGGCATCCGCGCAGTGATCCAGCCCGGCGGGTCCATGCGCGACGACGAAGTGGTCAATGCGGCGGACGAACACGGCATGGCCATGGTCTTCACCGGCATGCGCCATTTCAGGCACTGAGGGGCGCACCGGATGGAGATGGCAGGCACATGCGACTGATCGGCATCTCGGCACTCGTGCTCTTCGTGCTC
>SLMR01000267.1 GCA_007133445.1 Aquisalimonas sp.
CAGCATGTACTTGCCGATGAAGCCCGACAGGGGCGGAATGCCCGCAAGCGACAGGGCCGAAGCCAGGAACAGGATTCCCAGGAAGGGCCGCTCCCGCCACAGGCCGCCCACTTCCTTGAGCTCGTGGCTGCCCTTCAGGAAGTAGATGATGCCGCCCACGAGAAAGAGATTACTCTTGGCGACGATGTTGTGGACGATGAAGTAGATCCCCCCTGCCAGGGCCAGAGGCGTGAACAGGGCCAGCGCCATGAACATGTAGCCGATCTGGCTGATGATGTGGAACGACAGGATCCGCCGGATCTCGTAGTACCGGGCCGCGCCCAGCACGCCTGTAACCATCGTGAAGCCGCCGATCCAGAGCAGGATCTCGTGGGTGTAGCCGACGTCCTGATCGAACAGCAGGGAGAAGAAGCGGAACAGCGCGTAGACGCCCACCTTGGTGAGCAGCCCGGCGAACAGGGCCGAGATGGCAACCGGTGGGGTATGGTACGAGGCCGGCAGCCAGAAGAACAGCGGGAACGCCGCGGCCTTGATGCTGAATGCCACGAGGTAGAGCATGCTCACCACGGTGACCAGCCCCTGGTTCTCCACCTCGGCGAACTTGCCCACCAGGTCCGCCATGTTGAGCGTGCCGGTCATGCCGTACGTGAGACCGACCGCCGACAGCAGCATGATGGAGGAGAGCAGGTTCAGGGTGACGTACTTGATCGCCCCTTCCATCTGCGCTCGCTCGCCGCCCAGGATCAGCAGCGCGAAGGAGGCCACCAGGAGCACTTCCACCCACACGTACAGGTTGAAGATGTCACCGGTGAGGAAGGCGCCACAGACGCCCGAGAGCAGCAGGTGCAGCAGCGGGTAGTAGCCGAACTTCTCGTGCTCCTCGCCCATGGTGGGGAGCGAGTACAGCGCTACGGCGAAGCCCATCACCGCAGCCATGAGCGTCATCACGGCGCCGAGGATGTCCGACACCAGCACGATGCCGTAGGGCGCCGGCCAGTCGCCCAGGGCGATGGTGAGCACGCCGTCCGCGGATGTGTACGTGTTGTACAGCAGCACAATGCTGGCGATCAGGAGCGCGCCGGTGCCCACGACGCCCAGCCACCGCTGCGCCGCATTGGATTTGTACAGGGCAATCGACAGCGACCCGAACAGAAACGGGATGACGACCGGAAGTGCGACTTCTGGGCTCACGTGTCGGTACTCCGCATTTTGTCCAGATCATCCTCCTTCACGACCTGATAGGCGCGATGGATCAGCACCACGGCGAACGCCAGCACGCCGAAGCCGATGACGATGGCCGTGAGGATCAACGCCTGGGGCAGCGGATCCGCCCAGCCTCCTTCGGGCAGTTTCTCGCCGGCGGCGATCAGCGGCGGCAGGCCGCGCTCCAGGCCGGATACCGTGAAGATCAGCAGGTTGGCACTGTTGCTGAGCAGGATCAGGCCGATGACCAGCTTGACGATGGAGCGGCGCAGCATCATGTAGATGGATGCCGCGAACATCGCTCCCACGACGAATGCCATGAGGGTTTCCATGTCAGTCCTCCGCTTCCGCGAGGGTGAGCACGATCGCCATGACCGAGCCGATCACCACCATGTAGACCCCGATGTCGAACACCAGCGGTGTCGAGAGCGTGATGTCGCCAAGGATCGGCACTTCCACCGGCCACCACAGGGCGGCGAAGAACGCCCGCCCCTGGAAGATCGCCGGAATGCCGCTCAGCGTGGCGATGAACAGGCCGGCGCCCAGCATGAAGCGCGGCTCCATCCACATGACGTCCCGCGCGCTGCGCGTGTCGAAGGCGAAGGCGTACAGGGAGAACGCCACCGCAGCCACCAGGCCGGCGATGAAGCCGCCGCCGGGTTCATCGTGACCGCGTAGCAGGACGAACAGCGAGAACAGCAGCAACAGCGGCATCATGAACCGCGTTGCCGTGCGCAGGATCAGGGAATCCATGCCGGTCATTGGGCCTTGTCCTCCGCGCGGAAACGGACCATGGCGTAGACTCCGATGGCGGCCAGCCCGATGACGAAGATCTCGCCCAGGGTATCCAGCGCCCGGAAGTCCACCAGGATGACGTTAACAATATTGCGGCCGTGGCCTTCCGGCTCACTCCAGGCCACCAGCGTGTCCGAGATGGGTTCGGAGACCGTGACGTCGTTCACCGCCAGGATCAGCAGCGTCATCAGGCCACCCAGGGAAATGGCGACGGCGGCGTCGCGCACCCGGGTTGCGGCACTGGAGTAGTTGATGAAGCCTGGCAGGCGGAACAGCACCAGCACCAGCAGGATGACGGTAAGCGTCTCCACCATGATCTGGGTGGTGCCCAGGTCCGGCGCGCTGAACAGCACGTAGATCAGGGCGATGCCGAAGCCTACGATACCCAGCGTGGCCACCGCGCCGAGCCGGGAGCGGGTGACCGAGGCAAACACCGCGCCCGCCACCACCAGCGCAGCCACGATGGCTTCGTACAGGTTGATGTCCGCGAGCGCCAGGGGCATGGGTGTGTCGGTGTGGCCGAGCAGCGTCCAGCCGGTGAGGCCCACGATGGTGAGCACGATCACCAGCAGGTAGTTGCTCATGTAGCCGTTCTGCAGGGTCCGCGTCTGCCACTCGGCAGTCCAGACGATACCGTCCATGAACCGCTCGTAACCGCGCTCGGCGCCGAAGCGGTCAATGAACGTCAGGCGCTTGAAGATATCGAGCACCGAATCCCAGGCCCAGTACAGAACCAGCCCCATGATCACGGCCAGGATGCTCATCATCAACGGCGCGTTGATCCCGTGCCAGAGGTAGAGTTCGACGGTGAGGTCCGCGCCGTACACGGCGGCCACGGCCGGCTGCACGATGGCCATGGCGGGGATGAAGCCGAGCAGACCGAACAGCAGGCTCAGGCTGGCGAGGACCACCGGGCCCGCCAGCATGGACGGCGGCGCTTCATGCGGTGCCTTGGGCGTTTCCTTGCGCTGGCCGATGAACGGCCGCAGGGCGAATACGGCTGCCATGGTGACGATCATGATCGCCGACAGCACCGCCAGGGTGGCGGTGAATACGGCCATCCCACCCCGGGCCTCCAGGGTCGCCTCGAACATGAGCTCCTTGGCGATGAAGCCGAACAGTGGCGGCAGACCGGCCAGGGAGAGCGCAGCCACACAGGCCGCCAGGAAGGTGATCGGCATGACGTGGCGCAGCCCGCCCATGCGGGTCACGTCCTTGGTGCCGGTTTCGTGATCCAGGGCGCCGGCCAGCATGAACAGCGCCGCCTTGTAGAGCGCGTGGGCCAGCAGGAAGGTCATGGCCGCGATGATGGCGCCCTCGGTGCCGATGCCGATCAGCATGGTCAGGGTGCCCAGGGCCATGACGGTGGTGTAGGCGAGGATCGCCTTCACGCCGGTGCTCCGCAGGGCCATCACGGAGCCGGTGAGCATGGTCAGCGCGCCAAAGATGCCCAGCATGTAGAACCACAGGTCACTCTCGGCCATGGCCGGGTTCAGCCGCGCCATCAGGTACACGCCGGCTTTCACCATGGTGGCGGAGTGCAGGAACGCTGACACCGGCGTCGGTGCGGCCATGGCGTTCGGTAGCCAGAAGTGGAACGGCACCTGCGCCGACTTGGTGAAGGTGCCGAACAGGATGGCGAGCAGCATGCCGGTGAAGAATGGCGCCGCGTGGATGTTGTCCGCGGCGAGGATGCCGGAGAGGCTGTATTCGCCGCCGGCGGCCACCGCCAGCATGATCAGCCCGGCCAGCAGCGCAAGCCCGCCAGCCACTGTGACAATCAGCCCCTGGAGTGCATACCAGCGGGCGTTCTTGTCTTCATGGTTGAAGCCGATGAGCATGTAGGAGGTGACGCTGGTCAGCTCCCAGAAGACGAACAGCGTGATGATGTTGTCCGACAGGACCAGCCCCAGCATGGAGGCCATGAACGCGAACATGATCGCGTAGAAGCGCGGCAGGTACTCGTGGCCGTGCAGATAGCCGCCGGCGTAGATGATGATGAAGGTGCCAATGCCGGCGATCAGCAGGGCGAACAGCAGGCTGAGGCCGTCCACCAGGAAACTCAGGTCCACGTCCAGACCCGGGATCCAGGGGTAGGTGATCACCACCGCTTCGCCCCCGGCGACGGTCGGTACCCAGGTCAGGAAGTAGAGGAACAGCGCTGCGGGTAGCAGGGCCAGGAGCCAGCCGGCGCGTTCACCCAGGGTTCGAGTGAGCCACGGCGCCAGGGCGCACAGTATGAATCCGGACAGTACGGCGAGAAGCATCGTCGTTGAAGGCTCCGTATCGAACCGACGCGGCCACACCCCCGTGCCGCGCTGGTGTCGTATCGGGCTCCGAGCCTTGCATACCGTGGGCTCGGCCACCCCCCGAGAAATTCCGGGCCCTGGGGAAACGCTGAACAGTTCCCGCGTGTTCCTGCGTTTCCGCCCAGCAAACAGCCCTGAACCTTAGCCTAGTCGGGCCCGCCGGAACAAGGCTCGGCGGGCCATCGCAACTGGTGGATCAGGCGATGGTGATGCTGTCGTCGAGATATACGTCCTGGATCGCGCGCAGCAGTTCGACGCCCTGATCACGCGGCTTCTGGAACGCTTTGCGTCCGGAAATCAGGCCCATGCCGCCGGCGCGCTTGTTGATCACTGCGGTGCGGACCGCACCGGCCAGGTCTGTCGCCCCGGAGCCACCACCGGAGTTGATCAGGCCGGCCCGGCCCATGTAGCAGGCCGCCACCTGATAGCGGACCAGGTCGATGGGATTGTCGCTGGTGAGCTGCTCATACACCGACTTGTGGGTCTTGCCGTGGCCCACCGCCGGATAGCCGCCGTTGTTCTCCGCCATCTTCTGCTTGACGATGTCGGCGTTGATGGTTGCCGCCAGGTGGTTGGCCTGGCCGGTGAGGTCGGCGGAGACGTGGTAATCGGTACCGCCCTGCTTGAACGCCGGGTTGCGCAGATAGGCCCACAGGACGGTGGCCATGCCGAGTTCGTGGGCACGGGCGAAGGCGTCGCTGATCTCCTGAATCTGTCGCCGCGACTCCTCCGAGCCGAAATAGATGGTGGCGCCCACGGCGGCGGCGCCCATGTCGAAGGCCTGTTCGACACTGGCGAACAGCGTCTGATCGTAGACTTCCGGGTAGGTGAGCAACTCGTTGTGGTTGATCTTGACGATGAACGGGATACGGTGTGTGTACTTGCGTGCGACGGAACTGAGGACGCCCAGCGTGGAGGCAACGGCGTTGCACTCGCCATCCAGCGCCAGCTGGACGATACTTTCCGGGTCGAAACAGGCCGGATTCGGCCCGAACGAGGCGCCGGCGGAGTGTTCCACGCCCTGGTCCACCGGTAGGATCGAGAGGTAGCCGGTCCCGGCCAGGCGGCCGGTGTTGAACAGTGCCTGGAGGTTGCGCAGCACCGCGACCGGGCGGTCGCTCGCGCTGACGACCCGGTCGATGAAGTCGGCTCCGGGCAGGTGCAGCGCCTCCTTGGCGATCGTCTTGC
>SLMR01000133.1 GCA_007133445.1 Aquisalimonas sp.
CCCCCACCTGACCGTGGCCGACAATGTCACCTTCGGCTTGCGCAAGCTCGGCCGCGGCCAGCGGGAGGAGCGGGCGCGGGAGCTGCTGGCACTGGTGCAGCTCGACGGCATGGAGGAACGTTTCCCCCATGAACTGTCCGGCGGCCAGCAGCAACGTGTGGCCCTGGCCCGGGCGCTGGCCCCGGAACCGGAGCTGGTTCTGCTGGACGAGCCCTTCTCCAGCCTGGACGTGGATCTGCGCGAGGGCCTCGCCAACCAGGTCCACGAGATCTTTCGCGAACGCGGTGTTACCGCGGTTCTGGTGACCCACGACCAGAACGAGGCATTCGCCATGGCCGACCAGATCGGGATCATGCGCGAGGGCCAGATCGTCCAGTGGGATACGCCCTACAACCTCTACCACGAACCCGTGGACCGCTTCGTGGCTGACTTCATCGGCCACGGCCGCTTCGTTCACGGCCGGCTGCTGGATCACGACCTGCTGGATACCGAGGTGGGCGTCATCCGGGGCAACCGGGCCTACGGCTGGCCCGCGGGCACCGAGGTGGACGTGCTGCTGCGCCCCGACGACGTCCTGCCGGCGCCGGAGTCCGAACTGCGCGCCCGCGTGGTCAAGAAGGCCTTCACCGGCGCCGAGACCATCTACACCCTGCGCCTGGACAATGGCAGCGAGGTCCTCTCGCTCTTCCCCAGTCACCACGACCACGCCATTAACGAGCAGGTGGGCATTCAGATCGACGCCCAGCACCTGGTCGCCTTTCCCCGGAACGACGGCGGCGCCGCGCGGGAGAGCTGACCGTGGCCACGGGCGGCACGGCCCCAAGGCCGCATTCCACGCTCGAAGTCTTTCTGGTCTTCCTCCGCCTGGGGCTGAGTTCCTTCGGCGGTCCGGTGGCACATCTGGGGTACTACCGCGAAGCCCTGGTCCAGCGCCGCGGCTGGCTGGACGACCAGCAGTATGCGCAGGTGGTGGCCCTGTGCCAGTTCCTCCCCGGCCCCAGCAGCAGCCAGGTCGGCCAGGCCATCGGTCTCATGCGTGCCGGCCTGCCCGGTCTGTTCGCCGCCTGGCTGGGCTTCACCCTGCCATCGGCGGTAATCATGATCGGTCTCGCCGTGGCCGTAGGCACCGTGGGCGCCGAGGCGATTACCGGCGCCGGCTGGCTGCACGGGCTCAAGCTGGCTGCGGTGGCGGTGGTGGCCCATGCCGTGATCAGCATGGGCCGGTCGCTCTCCCCGGACTGGCCAAGACTGCTGATCACCGCCATCGCCCTGGCGGCGGCCGCCGTATGGGCCAATCCTGCGGGCCAGCTGGGCGCACTCCTGCTGGGCGGGATCCTGGCCTTCATCCTGCCCCTGTCCCGCAGCGTCGGGGCGGTCGCGGCCGGCCTGAACGTCCCGGTCTCCCGGCGAACCGCCGGCGCCAGCCTGGGCCTGTTCGCGCTGGGGCTGGCCGGTCTGCCGCTGCTCACGGCGCTGGCGCCCGGGGGGCTGCTCGGCCTCATTGACGGTGTGTACCGTGCCGGCTCGCTGGTGTTCGGCGGCGGCCACGTGGTGCTGCCCCTGCTGGAGCGGGAAGTGGCGGCGCCCGCCGGCGTCGACAGCAGCAGCTTCCTGGCCGGCTACGGGGTCGCCCAGGCGCTGCCGGGCCCCCTGTTCAGCTTCGCCGGCTACCTGGGCGCCGAGGCGCAGCCCCACATGCCGCTGATCGGCGGGGTCATCGCCGTGATCGCGATCTTCCTGCCCGGCACGCTGTTGCTGGTGGGCGTGCTGCCCTACTGGGACCGCATCAGCGGCATCGCCGCGATTCGCCGCGCCGTCGCCGGCATCAATGCCGGCGTCGTCGGTCTGCTGGCCGCCATTCTCTGGGACCCAGTGATTCAGGTCGGGATTACCGGAATCACCGAGTTCGCCATCGCAGCCGCGGCATTCACCCTGCTCATGGCCACGCGCTTCCCCGTCTATCTTCTGGTACCGGTCTGTGCCGCGGTGGGATGGCTGCTGCTCTGACGGGCACGCACCGGCCCGCCCGCCGATCGCGACCACACCGGCATCAGGCGCTGACGCGCTCCCGCGACTCAGGGCCAACGCCACTCCGCAGCCCACGCCGCGGTGGCTCGGAAGGCAAGCCCAGCGCGTCGAGCATCAGCGCCCGACTCTGCTGGGACAGATCGCTGCGGCGCATCCCTTCCACTTCGATAGGCTCACAGACCCGGATCACGCACTCGGTACGCGACTCACCCGCAAGACGCCAGACGTGAGGCAGCAGGCCTTCGTTGTCCACGAACGGGGCATTGGCGCTGACATCCCCGGATGCATCGAGGTAGAGCAGCACGAGCGGCTGCACCGGCACACGCGCCTCCAGAGCCGCCTGATAAAGCCGCGGACGGAACGGCAACATCTCCCGTCCGGGACTGGTGGTACCCTCCGGGAAGAAGACCACATGGTGGCCTTCCTTGAGCCGCTGCACCATCACCTCGGTGGCCACGCCGGAGGCGTTGCGACCGCCGCGCTCGATGTACAGGGTTCCCAGCGCCGACGCCGCGGCGCCAATTCCGGGCCAGGAGCGCACCTCTGCCTTGCTGAGAAACGACACCGGCCAGTACGCGGTGATCACAAGGATGTCCAGCCAGGAAAGGTGGTTGCTCACGATCAAAGCTGGCGGCGGCAGCAGATTGGGTCCCTCGACGCTCAGTCGCACCCCCAGAAGCCGGCAGATGCTCCAGGACCAGAATTTCTGCATCTGCCGCGCGGCACCGCCGTGCAATGGATTCCCACGCAGGCGATCCCACGCCGCGGCGAGGAGGATCGCCACCACGCCGAGGATGACGTGGACCAGTAACAGCGGAATGCGAGTGATGCGTCTGAAAGTGCGCATGCCCCGTCCTTGTCGCAAATGCACCTCATTCTACGACAGATCGACTGAATCGCCACAGGGCGAGGACTCGCTCCGGACGACCAACCGCGCCCCACCACGCGACGATCACACCATCAGCACGCGCCCGCCATGGAGCGCAGGTCCGCCACCACCTTCTCCAGCGCCTTGTCAAACAGCATGTTGTCATCGAGGACCACCACGGCCTCACGACGCAGCGCATGGGCCAATTCGTCGCGGCGCCGGTCAGCCAGCTTGAAGCCGGCACGGTTGACGAAGATCAGTCGATCACCGTCTGCGAGCCTGGCGGATAGTTTGGCGCGCAGATGTTTGCCGCTGTCCTGGCGGAACTCGAACCAGGTGCCGACGGCGACCTGGTCCAGGCGCTCGCGATACGCCCCCAGGCCGTCGTCGGCCGGCGCCGCCTCGGCCCGCGCAGGAAACTCCGCCTCATGGTCACTCGACGAAGGCTGGCCGGCCGGGGACGTGCCAGCATCGGGTTGCCGGCACAGCATGAGAATGTGTTCCTGCTCCAACGCCTTGAACAGCCTGGTCATCTCCATCGGGTTGAACATCACCGCGTTGAGCTCCGTGCGCAGGTCATGCAGCAGCGGCGGGATATCGCTGACCAGCTGCCTGCGCGAGGCATGGTCGGGCTTCGGATCGAGACTCCAGATCAGGCGCTCGGCCACGGCGAGCTTCGTCCGCCAGGCCTCACTGTCTTCCCCTTCACGCAGCAGCGTGATGAACAGGACCTGGGACCAGCCCTCGTGCAGGAGACGCTCACCGCATTCCGGCAACTTCCGGTCACCGATGAGCTCCCGCAGCGCGGCCTCCACCTTCTCCCTGGCGGAATCCACTCTCGCTTTGCCTTTCGCCGCCTCGCGGGTTCGCTCTTCGATCTGCCGCGCCCGGGCACGATCCTCCTCCAGAAACTGGCGGAACTCCTCACGGGCGTCCTCGAATACCGCCACGTCGTCGCTGAACTCCTCCAGTACCCGGGTGACGACGCGGGCAATGGCCTGATATAGCGGATCACGCTCGGGACTTTCGTTCGCCGACCAACCCACACCTGCGCGGGCAACGTCGTTGACCAGGCAACGCGCGGGATGATTGCGCTGGCTGAAGAAGGCACGATCCAGCAACGCCACCTTGAGCACCGGGATCTGCAGGCGCACCACCAGAACCTTGATGCTGTCCGGGAGGTTGGGATCATCCAGGACCGCATCGAACAGCATGCTGACGATGTCGATGGTGTCTTCCTCGGCCTGCCCGATCGCCGCACGGCCTCCGTTGCGATCACCCAGTTGTTGACGCACGTGCTGCTTGAGCGCATCCGGGGTCAGTGGTACCACGTTGCCCGGTTCCGGAACCGCATCCGGTTCGTCCTGCACCTGCAGTCCGGACAGGGTCTGCAGGACGTCCTGCACCGAGGCCACCTGGACGCCCGCAGCGGGCCCTGTACCGGATGCTTGCTCCGGCCCACGCCGGGCGGCGAGGAGATTCTGCAGCACGGCGAACTCCTCTTCGGCGTCCTGCCCGGCGAGTTCGCCGGAGCCACGCGCAGCCGGCTCTGGCTGTGGCGACCGCGGCGGCGCCGGGCGGCGCGACACCGGGGCGCGGGCCTTCGGGCGAATGGTGGGAAGCACTCCGGCATTGATGAACAGCTGATTGAGCTCTTCATAGAATCCGCCCAGCTGCGTGACCACGTGGCGGTCGAACAGCTTGAAGAGAACCAGCCGCGGCTGAATGTCCATCTTCAGGACGGTCGCACCCTCCTCCAGGGCGGCGCCGATCCTCCGCGGGTCCACCGGGTTGGTTGCGGCCGAGGCCCACACCCTGCCGCTGTCGGCATTCAGGCGCTGACAGAGATGGTCGAGGGCCTGGCTGTGGCGCGCCTGCGCCTTTGAAACCATGCCGTCGATCGCCAGCTCTTCCTCCAGACGTTCGTCATCCACCAGGCTGAGCTCGTCCGGGGCATCATTGTCCGGTTGCGGTTGCCGGGCCACTGGTTCGCCCCGGTACGCCGCTTCCAGCCCCTCGAGAAAGCGCGCTTCGAATTCCTCACGCCCACGGCGTACCTCGTGCATGGCCTCGAAGAACATCCGCTGCTCCTCGCTGCCGGCATCCTTGCCGCGCTCGAACATGGCGTCGTCGGCCTGCTCAAGCATGTTGCGGACCAGCGCCATCAGCCGTTCACTGGCAAGCTGCCAAAACCGCTCCTGCAGCCCGGTCCGACCACTGCGGGCGCTGCTGCTGAACGGGACGATATTGTTTTCCGAAGACATGGCAGTCACCGTGCATCACGAAGGCGTTGTTTTTCTCTATCGCTTATAGGGTATCAAGGGACGAACCGCCGTGACTCCCATCACAGGCAACACATCCGGTTACTGCGGCGGTCAAAAATCCCTATAATCGGGCCCCTGTCGAGCGGCGCCGCTGCTGCTGGCCGCACGCCGACACGCGGACCCGCCATTGAACAACCAGTGGAGAACAGGAATGACGGATATCCAGGCCCTGCTGGGCGACGAAGCCGAGGCGCTGTTAGGCCACCGCTGCGAGGGCATCCCCAAGGATCGACTCCATCTGCCCGGTACTGACTACGTCGA
>SLMR01000154.1 GCA_007133445.1 Aquisalimonas sp.
AGCGCGACCACGCTATCCCGGTCGGCGCCGGTCACCGCGCACACCGCATCGGCGAGTTCCTGCGTGTGCACGAGCGCGGTCTCGACACCCAGGCGCTCCAGGTCGCGGAGCGCGGGCACCAGCGGAGCGATGGCCACGAGCTGCGCGACTGTGGCCTGGCCCACGGGGTATTGCTCGTCGCCGATCCGGACTGTCGGGGTTTCCGCCATTCTCTTTCTCCGTCTCCGTCGGGACGCGGCGCGCCCTCCGTGGCCGCGCGGCGTCGTGCGTGCCTGCTGCCGGCGATTACGCGGCCGTGGCCATCTCCACCTGGAAGAACTGGCTGGTCCCCGCGGGGCGGGCGGTGTCGGCCAGCAGATCCGCCGGGACGCTGAGGCTCGCGTAGTCGTCGCCGATCCACTCGATATCCTCCGGGGCGCCCAGGCGGGCCCGCCACAGGCTCACCACCACCGGCGCACCGGAGCGCGCCTCGTTCATCCCCTCGAAGACCATCTCCATGTCCACGGCGCTGGTCATGAGCGCCTGCACGATGGCCTGCGGGCGCTTGGTGTAGTCCACCTTCACGGTCTCGCCGTCGTCGATGTCGCCATCGGCGAGCGGGATAAAGCCGCTGGGCGTCAGGCGGTAATCCGCGTTTTCCTCGTAGGTGGTGTCACCCGCGTCGTTGGTGATGACAATGTCCTCATCGTGGTCCGGGAGCGCGTCCAGGCGGTTCAGCGCGCCTTCCACCACGACGTGTTCCTCCTCGGTCACGGTGGTGACGGAGACGTCGCTCACCGTCCCGCGCAGGACCATCTCCAGGTTCTCGGGGCTCAAGTCGTGCATGGTGATGGTGACGGTCACGTCGGTGGGTCGGCGGATCTTGTTGCGGTTGCCGCCTCCGCCGCGGAAGTTGCGAAGCGCCTGCTCCTCTTCTTCCATCGCAAGGTTCAGGGCGCTGCAGTTGCCGATGTCCCGGAGTTTGCCGCCGGCGGCGCGGGCGTAGATGATCCCCTCGCCGTAGTAGCTGTAGTCGGTCTTCTGTCCCATGGTGCTGTCCTCGTCGGTCCGGTGTGCGTGTGCCGCCTCAGATCACCTGACGGCGTTTGAGCCGCTGGGCCTGGTCCGCCCGCAGGCTCACCTTGCCGCCGGGCTCCATCGCCTTGCCCTGATGGACGTGGTGCTTCTTCAGCGTGTGTTCCTTGCGCTCGGGGTTGGTCTTCTTGCTCATCTCGTGTCTCCGCGCTGGTACTCTCAGGGGGCCGGCGGTACGCCGCCGGTGACGTGCTCATGGGCCTCGAACTCCATCGGCAGCTCGATGTAGCCCCGGGCGTAGTAGGGTTCGGGCTCGCCCTGGTAGTGGAGGCGGCGCATGCTGCCCGCGCCGAGCTGCAGCCCATTCAGCGCCTCGCGCGCCGCCACGGCGATCTCGCCGGCCACCGGCTCCAGGGGCTCGCTGCCGTCGCCGGCGACGCAGATCACCACTACCCAAATCCTGCCGAGCCGCGTCGGCCCGCTGCGCCCGGAGCGCTCGGCGAAGGTGGCCGGGCCGGGCTGCACCCAGGCCGCGGGGCAGAGCAGCGTGATGTCGTCCGTGCCGCTCACTTCCGACGCCCAGCCGGCGGTGCGGAGCAGCCCCTCCGCGACGAAGGCCTGCAGGCGGGTCACGATGGCCTCACCATGGGCGACCTTCACTCGTCTGCCTCCAGGCGTTGTTCGAGTTCGCGAATGCGCCGCTCATAGCGTTGGGCCTCGCGGTCGGCATACTCGCGCAGGCGCTCAAGCTCGGCCTTGTAGCCTTCACGCACCCGCTCGAACTCCTCGCGATCCGCCTGGCGCAGGCGCTCGAACTCCGCGCGGACTTCCTCTCGGCGGCGCCGGAACTCGGCACGATCCGTATCCCGCTGCCGCATCAGTTCCAGGTTGGCGTCCTTTAGCGTCCTGATGAGTTTCTGCTGGCCATCGATGAGGGAGGCGATCTCGGCAACCGAGCTGCCGCGCATCTTGGCGATGAACGCCAGCACACCGACGCCAAGCGTGGTCAGGCCACCAACCAGCGACCCGATGACAAACCCTGTCGACCCATCGACTGTCGGCCACGGCATCAAAGCCTCCCCTGGTACTTGAGCTGCTCGAAGCGCACCGCCTGGCGCAGCAACTCGCGAAACCGCATCGGGATCTCCCGCTCGACGCCGGACTTGACCTTGCGGGCGCCATCCAACTCCACCGCCTGCTCCACGATGGGCAGCCGCGATTTCCCCTCCCGCTTGAACACGCCCACGTGACCGGAGGGCATGCGTGCGACGAACGCACCCGGGAAGCTGTGACGCCCGACGCGAATCGCTCGCGTGCGAATCGTCTGCGAGATCGGTCCGAGGTAGCTCGCCTTCACCGGGTAGGTGCCCACCCATACGTTCGCGCCCTCCTCGCCCTTGGTGATGCGCACTCGCCCGCGCTTGCCGAGCCGCCCGCGGGTCAGCGCGCGGACGGGAATGCGGTTCGCCTTCGCGAGCCGGCTCGCGCTTTGCCGGCCCGCCCAGCGCGCGGTATCCCGCAGGGCGCGGCCATGGGCCCGCTCGGTGCCCTGCTCGGCAAGCCGCAGCGCGCGCTGCATGAGGCCCTGGCCGGGGATCCTGATCCGCACAGCCACTACGGCTGCCTCGCGCGAAGGGCGATGTGCGTCCAGCCGCCGTCGTCACTCTCGTGACTGACGAGCGAGAACTCGCCCTGCCCCTGGACGCTCACCACGGCACCCCGCTCCAGGGGCGCGGCGGGATCGGTGAGAATCGACACCTCCGGATCCGGTCGCCCCACCGGCGCGGCACTCTGATGGCCGGAGGCGCGGCCGTCGGTGCCGTCGCGGTCCATTGCGTAGATGCCCTTCCCGCCCGTGGGGACGTAGGCCTCGCCGTCTTTCGGGGTGATGCTCACGGCGACCCCGAAGCGGCGAAGACAACTCTGGTTCAGGCGGGAAAGGCCCTCCATCGCTGGCTGCTCCGCGGTTAGGCGCCGTTCAGCGTGGCGCGCTGGAGCATCTTCGGGCGCGTGCAGATATGCAGCGGGTAGCTGTATACCTCCACGTCCACGTAGGCGTTGCGCTTGTCGTCGGGCACGACCATGGCGTACACCTCCTGGCCAGGGGTGTTCGCAAAGTCGAAGGTCTCCGCCGGGCTGAGCGCCACCTGGAAGGCGCCCGGGGCGTTGACAGGAAAGAAGCGGGCCTCATTGGCCGTGACGCCCATGCTGCCGTCATCCGTGCCCCGGTAGTCGTGCCACCAGATGCCGCCGTAGCGAAAGGCGCTGAACGCCATCCCCTCGCGGAGCTCCGCCGCCGCCGTCCAGCCCTTGAAGGTGTCCTTCACGTCGGGGTGGCCGGTGAGGGCGTCGAAGAAATCGTGACCGACCACGGCATGGACTTCGGTCGCCGGGGTCCAGAGGCCTTCCGCCGCCTTGGCCATGGCCCTGACGACCTGGTTGCACTTCTTCCGGACGTCGGTGCTCTCGGTGCCAAGGCCGAAGCCGATGGCCGACGGCTGGCTGACGCCCCACTCGGAGAACCAGTTCTTGATGACACTCCCGTCGGCGTCCAGGACCTGGCCCTTGATGGCACCAAGGCGCATGTTCTCGTGGGTGAGCTCCACGTTGCGCCTGAGCTGGTTCAGCCGCGTGGCCACCTCCTGCTGGACCTGCATCATCTCCGTCTCCGAGCCGAAGGCGCGGATGTCCTGGATCTCATCTGCGGTGATGCGGTCCTGCTCGGCGATGCGCACGGTGCGGAAGTCGCGGATGTCGCGCTTCTCCTGCTCGGCACGCCGCGGCGGCGCGCCGCGGGGGGACGTCTGAATGATGCTGAGCTTGCCGTTTCGCTGCTCCACCGCGACGGTGGTCGCCCGCACCCGGCGGGCCTCGAAGAGGTTGAGCGAGCCGAGCAGGCCCGGCAGGTAAGGCTGCTTGTTCAGCGCGGCGGTGAGCTCCACCATGTGGAAGGCCCGCTGCTTGAATACGTCGAGAGTCGCCATGTCAGTCAGGCCTCCTAGTCGAGAACGATGATCCGGCCGAAGCCGCGCGGATGGGTATCGGCGAGCTGGCCGATGGCAGCCTCCCGCTCGGCGCTGCTGATGCCCTCCGGCCACACCAGGCTGGACGCGACCACCTCGGTGTCCCGTGCGGTGACGGTCGCCGCGGTGTCGTCGCCGGTGGCGTCAACGTGGTCGTAGAGGACGGCGCAGGCCACCTCCGCGCCGTTCTGGGCGTCAGGGTCGAGCTGGGTGAACTTGCCGCTGGCCGTGATTTTGCCGAGCACGGTACCGGGGCCCAGATCCTGCCCCTCGATGAGCGTGACCACATCGCGGCCACGGGAGCCATTCGGCTCGCTGGCGATGTACTCCGCCCGATGCTTGCCTTCAGTCAGTACGGTCATGGTGCGTGTCTCCTATGCTCTGGGGCCGATGCTCAGCCCCGGCCGAAGGCGTGATCCCAGGAAGCCGCCAGCCGCTGAGGGCTGTCGGGTTCCACGTCGTCCTGGGCGTCGGGGCGGATGTCGGGGTTGCCGACCGCCTGCAGGCTCGCGACCTTGCCGGGAATGTCCTGCGGGCTCGCGGCGAGGAGCTCGGCGGCCTGCTCGACGCTGAGCCCCGTGGTCACGGCCTTGATGGCGAGCGGCGTGCGGCCCCTCGACTCGGGGTGCTCGAAGATGCCGGTCACGCGGGCGCGCTCTTCGGCCTGGGCTTCGGCGCGGGCCGCCTTCAGCGCTTCGGCGCTCCTGGCCTCGGCGTCGGCGAAGCCTTCCGCGCGGGCCTTCTCCACTTCCGCCGCGGTGAAAAGCGGCTCGTCTTTCCGGGACATGGTTGTCTCTCCACTGCTGGTTGCACTCAGGGAGCCGCGGCCCCCGGATCGGGTCATCTCCTGGATTTCCTCCACGGCGTCGTGGAGCGTGCCGATGGCGTCGACGAATCCGACGGTGATGGCGTCTTCGGCCAGGAAGGTTTCCGCCTCGGTGGCCCGCACGTCGTCCGGGTCCTTGTCGCGGTAGCCGGCAACGACGTTCACGAAACGGCCGTAGAGCGTGTCCACATCCGCCTGCAGGCGCTCCTGGACCGCCTCGGGTAAGGGTTCCCAGGGATTGCCGTCGACCTTGTGGGCCCCGGCGAAAATCGGCGTGATGCGAACGCCCTCCTTCTCCAGGGCGCCGGAGAGGTCCGCATGGCGGAGAACAACGCCAACGGATCCGGCCATTGCGGTTTCCGTGGCGATGACGCGGTTCGAGGCGGCGGCCTGCAGGTAGGCGGCGGAGGCCCCGATGCCCTCCACCACCGACCAGACGGGCTTGGTCGCACCGGCGCGGCGGATGGCGTGGGCGAGCTGGTAGGCGCCTTCCACCTCTCCGCCGGGGCTGTCGATAGCCAACACGATGCCGCGCACACCGGCGTCGGCCAGGGCGTGGTCGAGGCGGAGCTGCACGTCGGTGTAGCCAAGGAGGTACGTGGAGTCCGCC
>SLMR01000101.1 GCA_007133445.1 Aquisalimonas sp.
CGCCTTCGACCCCGACGGCCAGCTCCGGGATTACGTGGGCGGGTACCAGGACTGGCTACGCCAGCGCCCGGAAACGCCGAAAACGGAAGGCACCCAGCACTCCAGGCAGCCGCCAACTGCACACGCCGCCGCCACTCCGCCAGCGTCGAGTTCCCGCAAGCTCAGCTACAAGGACAAGCGCGAGCTGGAGCAACTCCCCGGCCGCATCGAGGCGCTGGAGGCCGAGCACGCCGAACTCGCCGAACGCATGGCGGATCCGGCGTTCCACCGGAATGCCCCCGAGGATGTGGCCGCAGCGGGGCGTCGCCTGCAGGAACTGGATGCCGAGCTGGAACAGGCCTACGCCCGCTGGGAAGCCCTTGAAGGTTGACGCCTACAGAGTCGGGATCAGTGCGCCCAGGAGCTGTCGCACGCGCGCCATTCCGTCACCCAGGTGCCGTTCTATATCAGCCATGGTGATGGGCGCCGGCTGCAGGCCCGCCGCCCAGTTGGCAACCACCGCACTGGTGGCGTACGCCATACCCAGCTCCCGCGCCAGGGCCGCCTCGGGCATGCCGGTCATGCCCACCAGATCGCAGCCATCGCGCTGCAGGCGCTGGATCTCTGCAGCCGTCTCCAGGCGCGGGCCCTGGGTGGCGCCATAGGTTCCGCCTTCCACGGCATCGATGCCCGCCTCCCGAGCCGCACTGATCAACAACTGCCGCATGGCGTCATCGTAGGGGTAGGTGAAATCGATGTGGGTCACGTGCGCCAGGTCATCCTCGAAGAAGGTGTGGTGGCGACCCCAGGTGTAGTCGATGATCTGGTCCGGAAAGGCAATACGCGCGGGCTCCATGCTCTCGCTTATACCACCCACCGCCGCCACCGCGAACAGCCGGTCCACGCCCAGGTGCTGCAGCGCCCAGAGGTTGGCGCGGTAGTTCACCCGGTGCGGCGGAATCGTGTGGCCATAGCCATGACGGGCCAGAAACAGGACCTCACGACCGTGCAGGATGCCGTGGGTGATGGGCCCGGAGGGCTCTCCGTAGGGCGTATGCACCACCTCGCGATGCGTGATTTCCAGGTTCTCCAGTGTGGTCAGCCCGGTGCCACCGATGATCGCGACGCCCATCAATCCTCCTCACGCATTGCGTAGATACCATCCACGTTCCGCCATACGCCGCGGTAGTCCATGCCCGCACCGAACACGTAGCGATCATCGACGTTGAGCCCGATGTAATCGGCTCGGACGTCCGGCCGGCAGCGCCCGTGCTCCTTGCGCACCAGCACCGCGGTACGCGCTTCCGCTACGCCCTCGTCCCGGCAGAAGGCTTGCAGGGCAGCAAGCGTGTGGCCCTCGTCGAGGATGTCATCGATAATCAGGACCGTGCGACCTGCCAGGGCCGTGTGTGGCTTGGCCTGCCACACCAGCTCGCCGCCGGAGGTCTCACCGCGATACCGGGTGGCGTGTACATAGTCCACCTCCAGCGGAAAATTCAACAAGGGCAGCAGCCGGCCGGCCGGCACCAGGCCCCCGATCATGACGCACAGCACCAGGGGGAGGCGGTCCGCCATGTCCACGGTGATCTCCCCCGCCATGCGTGCCAGGGCCGCTTCCACCGCGGCACCATCGTGAATCAGCTCGGCACCCTCAAGTGCGGCCCGCACCTGGTCCTGATTCATGCCCTGTCTCCGTGTTCAGTAGCTCAACGTCACGGTATCCGGCTCCAGCGCCTGACTCATCAACCAGGCAGCGCCGACCACCTCGTGGATCTCCGGAATCAGGTCGTCGCCGAACCGGGCCACTGCCGGCGAGCAGATGCGGAACACCACCCCCGCCTCCACCGCGTCGCGGATGACATGGTGCAGGGTACGGCCCGTTCCGTCCGCCGAATCCTCGGCGGCGGCAACACCTCTGATGGCGATGCGCCCGGCTTCACCCGTGAACACCACGCAGACATCGCGTCCCATGGCTGCCGCGACCGCCGCTTGGGCGATGGGCGCCGCGGCGTTGCCGGGTTGCGTGTTGAGCAGCGTCATCAGCACGCGCTGGGCCATTGCGCACTCCCGGACTCACCCAGAATGAAGGCGAACGATACACCAAGGCCCCACCCCGGGCCATCCCGTACGGGGCGCCGGGGGCCGTCCGGAACGGCAAAGCCCGCGACAAAGCAAGACTTTTCCGGTATCCTCCCGCGCCATGGAAAATGACCACATGACTGACGTAACCTTCAAATCCCTGGCGCTCACCCCGAGCCTCCAGGACAGTCTCGACGAGACGGCCTTTACCCACTGCACGCCCATACAGGCCGCCACCCTGCCGCTCGCCCTCCAGGGCCGCGACGTGGCCGGCCAGGCACAGACCGGGACCGGCAAATCCGCTGCCTTCCTGCTGGCCACCATGCACTACCTCATGGAAACGCCGGTGGAGGAAGGCAAGCGCGGGCCGTGGTCCATCATTCTTGCGCCCACCCGCGAACTGGCGTTGCAGATCCACAAGGATGCGGAGCAACTGGGGCGGTTTACCGGACTGAAGTGCGTCGCCGTGTACGGCGGCACCGGTTATGAGAGCCAGCGCAAGGCGCTGGAGGCCGAGGCCGACATCATCATCGGCACGCCCGGGCGCATCATCGACTTCTTCAAGCAGAAGGTGTTCAGCCTGAAGAACATCGAGGTGGTGGTGCTGGACGAGGCGGACCGCATGTTCGACCTGGGCTTCATTGACGACATCCGCTACCTGCTGCGGAAAATGCCGTCACCCGACAAGCGCATCAACATGCTCTACTCCGCCACTCTCTCTCACCGCGTGATGGAACTGGCCTACGAGCACATGAACGACCCCGAGGTGGTGCGCATCGAGAGCGACCAGGTGACCGCGGACAACGTCACCCAGAAGCTCTACCACGTCCCCAAGGAAGACAAGATCAAGCTGCTGCTGGGCCTGTTCCGCCAGCACACACCCGAGCGCACCATCGTGTTCGTGAACACCAAGCGTGCCGCCGACCAGGTGGTGGGCTACCTGCGTGGCAACGACTTCGACGCCGAGGTCATCTCCGGGGACATTCCCCAGACCAAGCGGGAGAAGCTGCTCAAGCGGTTCCAGAGCGGTGAACTCCCGATCCTCGTGGCGACCGACGTGGCCGCCCGCGGGCTGCACATTCCGGCCGTGAGCCACGTGATCAACTTCGATCTCCCCCAGGAGGCCGAGGATTACGTGCACCGCATCGGCCGCACGGCCCGCGCAGGCGCGAGTGGTGATGCCCTGTCGCTGGCCTGTGACCAGTACGTGTACTCCCTGCCGGACATCGAGAAGTACATCGACCAGAAGATTCCGGCCGAAGTGGTCACCGACGACATGCTGGTGGAGCCGAAGCCACCGAAAATGCCCAAGCGCGCTGCCAGCAACCGCGGTGGGCCGCGGAACAAATCGGGCTCCGGCAACCGCGGCCCGCGTCGCAGCCAGGCGAGCGGCGGCTGACGAGTCGTGACCGGCCGCAGGCGCCCGGCGCCACGCGCCGCCCCGAAAAGATCGGCACCGGGGCGCCGGGTGTTCCGGTGGTTCTGGCTCACTGCCCTGGCACTGGGCGCCTGCGCCGGACGGCCCGACCCGGAACGACACGACAGCTTCTATCTCATCGACGGCCGCTTCCACACCCCGGACCAGCCACAGAAGGGGATTACCGACCTCCTGCGCTGGCGGTTCGAGCGGGAACCCGGCGACTGGGAGCGTGACCTGACGCCTCCACCCCCGCGGGACATTCCGGCGCGTGTGGATGGAGAGACGTTCAAGGTCACGTTCATCAACCACGCCACCGTGCTGGTGCAGATGGGTGGCCGGAACATCATCACCGACCCGATCTGGGCAAAGCGCGCCAGTCCGGTCCAATGGGCCGGCCCGCTGCGCTACCGCTCCCCGGGCGTGCGCTTCGAGGATCTGCCCCCCATTGATGCCGTGGTGATCAGCCACAACCATTACGATCATCTGGACACCCTCACGGTGAACTGGCTGGAGCAGGAGCACCAACCACAGTTCATCGTGCCTCTCAACAACGCGCGTCATCTTTCTGGTATTAAAGAAGATCGTATCACCGAGCTGGACTGGTGGGAGGCAACGACGCTGGATGACAACCTGCGCATCCGCGCGCTGCCGGCGCGTCACTGGTCGCGGCGCGGTCTGGCCGACGAAAACCGCAGCTTCTGGTCGGGGTTCGGGCTGGAGCATGACGACGGCTGGGTCTTCTTCGCGGGGGATACCGGCTATGGCGACCATTTCGTGCGCATCCGCGCCCGCCTGGGTACACCGGACCTGGCGCTGCTGCCCATCGGTGCCTTCAAACCGCGGTGGTTCATGAAGGAAAACCACTTGAGTCCCGAAGACGCCCTGGATGCCCGCGACGATCTCGGTGCTCCGCCGATGCTGGCCATCCATTTCGGCACCTTCGACCTGGGGGACGACGGCCAGACAGAGGCTGCTGACAATCTGCGCATCGCCCGCGAGGACCGCGGGCTGGACGGCGATGCCATCTGGATCGCCGACCATGGCGACAGCCGCAGGTACCGATTCCAGCCTTCGCCCTGCGACGACACGCGAGAGCGTCCGGAATGAATTATCTGGCACACCTGTACCTTGCCGACCCGGATGATCAGCACCGGTTGGGCAATCTGGCCGGGGACTGGATCAAGGGACGTCTGGAATCCCAGCCTTACCCGCGCCGGGTTCTGGAGGGCGCGCGCCGACACCGTTTTGTGGACAGCTTCTCCGATCAGCACCCGAGCATGCTCGCAGCTCGCCAGCTCCTCGGCCGCGATCGCCGCCGGGCCGCCGGGATCGTCATGGACATGATGAACGACCACTTCCTCGTTCGGCACTGGTCGCGCTACTGCGACGTGCCCCTGGATGTTTTCATTGCCGATGCCTACGCCAGCCTGGAGCGGACCCGTTCGCTATGGCCTGTTGCAGCCGAACGCACCATCCATCGGATGATCCGGTACGACTGGCTCGCGAGCTACGGGGATCTCGGCATCATCGCAATGGCGCTTGAGCGTATTGCGGGGCGCATGCGGCGTGACCCGGGACTTGCGGACGCCCTGCCGGTACTGCGGCGCGAGTACGATGCGCTGGAAGCGCAGTTCCACCAGTTGATGGGCGACCTCGGGGCGGAACTGGACGCCGGCACTGCGAACGAGCAGGATGACGGCTAGGCTTGGGGAAGCACGTGCTGCCTCAGGAACAGGCCCGGGCCAGGGAGGGTGAGGTGAATCGGAACATCCCGTGAGGTGCTGCCATGGCGCGCTCGCCCCTGCTCATTGTCAGTTCATTCCTCGTCGCGGCTCTCGTTGCCGGCTGCGGCAACGGCACGTCCGGGCCCGACACGCCGGAGGCCGCCTACGAGTCATTCTTCATCGAACTCAATCGCGGCAACCGCGACCAGGCCCTGGAGACGCTGGCGCCGGCGGGCGC
>SLMR01000183.1 GCA_007133445.1 Aquisalimonas sp.
GCCGACAGCTGCCGACGCCGATGGTCCCGGCACGTTCTGCGTTGGTGTCCACTTCGCACCAGGTGGACACTTGATCTGCACATCGGCGAGCACCCAGACGACAGGAAGGCGGTATTCACCAGGCAGTTGCATGACACGATGCATCTCGAGCATCGGCTGGCATGGTATGATTCGCGCCCCTTGGCTGCAGGCGGCTTGCCCTGACGCTTCGCCAGCAGTTGGAGTCAGGTTTGACCAATGACGTGGGCGGCTCGAGTGAACTGGCTCGGCAACAGTTGTGCTGGCCTTCGCCAGAGCGGGTCCGCGGTGATGGACGGGACTCCCACCAGTCCGGTGTATGGAACAACAGGATCAGCTATTCCAACTCGCCCCCGTGGCGCTTGCCCAGGTCGACTCGGACGGCGTTGTCGTGCGCGCCAACGACGTCTTTGCCCGCATGGTTGGGCTGTCTGCGGATGACTTGCCTGGTCAGCCGTTCGCCGCCTTCGCCGGCACTGCGACTCCGGCGGAGTCGCCACGCCAGGGCGCTGTACCGGAGAGTGTCTCCGGCGTCTGGAGCGGGCGGCACACGATCTTCCCTTCGCAGGGGGACGCTCTCTCGGTCCGCATGGTCAGTTCCGTCCTCCCTGGCTCCAATGGCGAGACGCCTGGTGCGCTGATTGCCATCACACGACTGGATGGCCACCTGGCCGACGGCAACGACATTGAGGTGGAACGATTCTACCGGCAGAGCTTCAAGGACAGCGCGGCGGTTCAGCTTCTGATCGACCCGAGCAGTGGCCGGATAGCCGATGCCAACCCTGCTGCTGAGCGCTTCTACGGGTATTCCCTGGACGACCTCCGGTCCATGTCCATTCAGTGCATCAATACGCTGTCGGACGAGGAAGTGCGCGTGGAGATGGAGCGGGCTGCCCGCGAAGAGCGTCGCCATTTCCGCTTCTGCCATCGCCTCGCCGATGGCGATGTCCGCGACGTCGACGTGTACACGGGCCCGGTGGAACTCCACGGTGTGCGGTATCTCCAGTCCATTATTCACGATGTCACGGAGACGCTTGACCACCTTCGGGAGCTGAGCCACCACAAGAACCTCCTCGACGCGGCGCCGGAGTACATCGCCATGCTCGATGGGGAGGGCCGGCCGCTGTACCTGAACCCAGCCCTGCGGCGGCTTTGCGGCGAAGAGGATTCGCCCGGTGGCGGGCTTATCGAGGAGCGCTTCGCAGACTGGGCGGCTGAACAGCTTCGCAACGAGGCGCTGCCCGCCGCGATGCGGGACGGGCTGTGGCAGGGCGAGGCGGCCTTGATCGACTCTGCGGGGCGCAGCGTCCCTGTGGCGCAGACGCTGGTTGCCCATACGACGGAAGGCGGCACCGTCGAGCGCTATTCCACCGTCATGCGCGACCTCACCGCAATCCGGGAGGCAGAGGCTTTCCGGCAGCAGCTCCTTGAGAGCCTGGCCGAGGGCGTCGTCGGAATGGATCGCGATGGGCGAGCGACGTTTCTCAATCCGGCCGCGGTCCGTCTGCTCGGGCTCTCCGGAGAGAACGAGGCTCTTGGCAGCGACTTTCATCGATTGGCGCACCATTCGTACCCCGACGGTCGCGCTTTCCCCCACCATGCGTGCAGCATTCGGCGCGTCCGTGAGACCGGGCGCCCGCTGGAGGCGTGGGAGGATGTCTTCTGGCGCAGGGATGGCGTCCCGTTTCCGGTCGTGGTTTATGCGGCGCCCCTTGGCAAGGGTGATGCGGCTCCGGAGGGCGTTGTTGTCTCCTTTCAGGACGTCAGTGACCGAAAGGCGGCGGAGGAGCGCCTGCGGGACCGGGAGGCGCGTCTGCGACAGGCTGCCGAGCGGCTGCGGCTGGCGGCGGAAGCCGCCGCCCTGGATATCTGGGATCTGCGGCTGAGCGACCGGCGCGTGCAGTTCGATCAGGGGATGGCCCGCGTCTATGGCTGGCTGGGAATGGAGGACGGCCTGTCGTTGGACGACTGGCTGGCAGCAGTGCTGCCCGAGGACCGGGAGGGGGCCGAGTGGGCCATCAATGCCGGCATCGAGGGCGGGCAAACGTTTCGCTCCGAGTTTCGTATTCGGCGCAGCGACGGCGCGGTGCGCCACGTCCGGGCGACGGCCCAACCGATACTGGACGACCATGGCCGGCCGAACAGGGTCGTCGGCATTGATGAGGACATCACCGAACGGCGCCAGGCCGAGACCGCGCTGCGCAGCAGCGAGCGGCGATATCGCCTTGCCCAGGAGGCGGCGCACTTCGGCATCTGGGACTGGGACCTGGTGAACGATCGGCTCGCCCTGGATGAAGCCTGTTGGGCCATGCTCGGGTATGGATCGGGCGAGGCGCGGGACCTGACCTACGCTGACTGGCTGGAGCTCGTGCATCCGGACGATGTGCAGGATCTGAACCAGCTCGTCGTGGAACCACTGCGAAGGGGTGAGCGCGTCACCGCATCACTCCGCTATCGCAGTGCCGGTGGAGACTGGTTCTGGATCCAGGTGAGCGGACAGGTTCTGGATTGGACGACGGGTGGGTCACCGGCCCGAATGATGGGCGTCCAGGTCGACATCAATCAGCTCAAGACCACCGAAGCGGCGCTACGCAAGCGGGAGCGGGATCTTCACGAGGCTCAGCGCATCGCGGAACTGGGTGACTGGAGTTACGACCTCTGCAGCGGAGCGGTGCACTGGTCCGCGGAGGTCTGCCGAATTCTCGGTGTGGACCCGCAGCAGGACACACCGACGTATGCCCGTTTCATGGACGCTGTGCATCCGGAAGACCGGGACCGCGTGCAGGCGATGGTCGACGCGTCCACGCAGGGGCAGCCGTACAACATCGTGCATCGCATCGTACGGCCTGATGGCAGCGTCCGTAAGGTCCGGGGTCGCGGCTATACCAGGTTCGACGACAGCGGCAAGGCGCGACGCATCGTGGGGACGCTCCAGGACATCACCCGACATCGGATCCTCGAGGACAACCTGCTGCGCCTCGTGGCGATTCTCGACAGCACTCCGGACCTCGTTGCCATGCACGGTCCCGACGGTACGATGAACTATCTGAACGCGGCCGGGCGCAAGTATTTGGGGATTGCGCCGCCTGGCGAACACACCCACTGGCATTCAGACGTGGGGTGGAACCGCGAAAGCCTCCCGGAGACGACGCGAACCATCGAGGGCACTCACCAGGCTGTGCATCCGGCCTGGGCGCTGGAGATCGTGCGGGACCGGGGCTTCCCCGCAGCGCTCGCGAAAGGGGTGTGGCAGGGGGAGAGCGCGATACTGGATCCGCAGGGGAACGAGATCCCCGTATCGCAGGTCATCCTGGTGCACCGGGATGAGGCCGGCGCCGTGACCCAGGTCTCCACCATCATGCGCGACATCTCCGAGCAGAAACGCCTTGAGGCGGAACTGCAACAGCAGGCGACCACCGATCGACTCACCGGCGTGTGCAACCGTCAGCGGTTCGATGTCGAGCTGGAACGGGCTCTGGCGCACCACCGCCGGTACGGGGGGTGTGGGTCGCTGATCATGTTCGACATCGATCACTTCAAAGTCGTCAATGACGCCTACGGCCATGATGCGGGTGACCGCGTCCTGGTGGAACTGGCGCAGCGCGTCCAGGCGATGCTTCGCGGACCGGACCTTCTCGCCCGCTGGGGCGGTGAGGAGTTCGTGGTCATCCTCCCGGAGACCGGCGTCGATGAAGCGCAGAAGGTCGCCGAACGCCTGCGGGCGCACATCGCGACAACCCCCTTTCCGGAAGTCGGTACACAGTCCATCAGTCTGGGCGTGACCGAATTCCGGGCGGATGATACTTCGGATACGCTGCGCAAGCGCGCCGACCAGGCGCTCTACAAAGCCAAGCACCAAGGGCGCAACCAGGTGGTCGCCAATTGACGCTGGTTTGCTTCTTCGAAACGGGCATTCCCGGAAGCAGACCCTCGTGGGCAGCGGTCTGCCGGCCGCCTTTGCACTGTGAATGGACAGCCATGCTGAGCCGGGCGTACCGCCCGTTGGAGCCTCCCCTGCCCGCAGGGTCCGGAAGGCGCAGGTCGCCCGTGGGCGCGCGGATGCAGGTGGTGGGTGCCTCGCCCACCTGACGCCGCAGGCGGTGGCTGGCCTCAGGACCTGAGTTCGTGCGGCAGAGGCACGTCGGCCAGGATCTCGCGCAGGGTGTCCAGCAGATCCTCCATGGCGTCCTGGGCCACCATGGCGTTCACCCCGCACTCCCGCAGCATGTAGGTCCGCAGCGTCTCCAGTGTCTCGCGGGAGACGCGCTGTTCCTCGTCGAAAGCGAGCCCGGACCGTGCTCCCCGAGCTGCGAAACACAACGCCCCGGCTGCACGGCCGTCCGGAAACTGCAGATCCACTTCCAGGCCGCGGAAGGCATCACGGGACGTCCACCGACTGCCCGCCACGAGGATGTGCGCCGGCCCGAACGGCAGCACGCCGGGCATGTCCGGACCTGTTCCACTCATAAGTGCCTGCTCCTTCGTCAGGGGTCAGTCACCGCTCCGCAGAAGCGTGGCCACCCGCTCCAGGTCGTCAGGGACATCAACACCCGGGCCGGCATCACCCGTGACTTCACCGGCATGGACCCCCAGACCGTGCCAGAGTACCCGCAACTGCTCCAGCGACTCGGTGTCCTCCAGCGGTGACGGCTCCAGCATGGGATACTGGCGCAGGAAGCCGGCGCGGTAGGCGTAAATCCCGAGATGGCGCCACCACCCCGTCAGTGGCACACCCGGGTGGCCGCCATTGTCGCGATCCCAGGGGATGGGCGCGCGACTGAAGTACAGCGCATGGCCGGAGCGGGAGCGAACGACCTTGACCACGTTCGGGTTGTGCAGCTCGTCCAGTCCCTCCAGCGGTGTCACCAGCGTCGCGACCGGGGTCTCTGCATAGTGTTCGAGATTGGCCACCAGGGTGCGAATGAACGCCGGCGGCATGAGCGGTTCGTCGCCCTGGACGTTGACCACGATCTCGTCATCGCTCATGCCAAGGGTCGCCGCCACCTCCGCCAGCCGGTCGGTCCCGGAGGGATGATCCGGACGGGTCATGACGACATCGACGCCCAGCTCACGGCAGCGGCTCTCGATGCGCTGATCATCCGTGGCGACAAGAACCTGCCCCGCCCCGCTCTCACGCCCGCGCTCGACGACATGGCGCACCATCGGCCAGCCGGCAAGATCGGCCAGCGGCTTGCCCGGGAAGCGCGTTGATGCGTAACGCGCGGGAATCACGACTCGGAAACTCACGACTTGCGCTCCTGGCGCGCCTTGCCGAAGCGCTCCAGCGCACCGCGAACACGGGCCTTCAACGCCCGCTCCGTCTCCGCGGTGAGGACTGTCTCCGCGGGGACGGCCCAGTGCCTCGGCCCGGCAAGTGCCCGGCACTTCACGGCATCCTTCTCGGTCATCAGCAC
>SLMR01000411.1 GCA_007133445.1 Aquisalimonas sp.
CCACCTTACCGGGTTCGATTACGTTGGGGCACGCACATTCCTGCGCCACGTCACCGAACGGCTTCCTCAGTTCCGCGAGAAATTCGTGGAGGCGGGCGAAGAGTACGGCGTGGACTGGCGACTGCTTGCCGCCATCGGGTACCAGGAATCCCATTGGGACCCTGGCGCCGTCTCGCCCACGGGAGTGCGGGGTCTGATGATGCTGACCCAGCGCACCGCCCAGGAAATGGGGCTGAGCAACCGGCTGGATCCGGAGCAGAGCATCGAGGGCGGCGCCCGGTATTTCAGTTCCCTGCGGGAGCGCTTCCCGGAAGAGCTCGGTGAGCCTACCCGGACATGGATGGCACTTGCCGCCTACAACGTGGGCATGGGCCACCTGCAGGATGCGCGCAGACTCACCGAGCAGGAGGGAGCCGACCGGGACAACTGGGCCGATGTCCGGAACCACTTGCCGCTACTGGCGCAACCGGAATGGTATCAACAGACGCGCTTCGGCCAGGCCCGAGGTTGGGAACCGGTGCACTACGTCCGCGGCGTGCGCAGTTACTATGCCCTGCTGACACGGATCACCGATTCAGCACGTTTCCGTCTCGACTCGAATGCCGATCCCGGGGTCCAGCGCTCCTTCCAGCCTCGCGATGCCGGTGAACTGCATCTGCCACAGGCGCTGGAGGCGCTGTACTGACCGTCCGAGGCGCTACCGTAAGCTTCCTGCGCGGAAGGCTATCGGCGGGACCGGAAGAAGGTACGCAGCAATGACGCACTCTCCTCCGCCAGCACCCCGCCAAGCCAGGACACGTCGTGGTTGTGCAGCCCGGGCTCAAGCAGCCGGAACCGGCTGTGGACCGCACCGGTGCGCGGCTCACTGGCTGCGAACACCAGCCGGGCGACCCGCGCGTGAACCAACGCACCGACACACATGACGCAGGGTTCCAGCGTCACATACAACGTCGTGCCGGTCAGCCGGTAGTTGCTGAGCCCGGCGGCGGCCTGCCGCAGGGCATGGATCTCCGCGTGTACCGTGGGATCCGCCGCACCGATCGGGTGGTTCCAGCCACGGGCGAGGCAGTCACCGTCGCGCACCAGCACGGCGCCCACCGGCACCTCGCCGGCCGCCTCGCCACGGCGCGCCTCTTCCAGGGCCTGCCGCATCCAGTAGAGATCCTGCTCCGTGGTCTCCGCCTGCGGCCCTGCCGGGGTCGTGGTCATGTCACCGTCATTCCCACTCGATGGTCGCGGGCGGCTTGCCGGAGATGTCGTAGACCACGCGGGAGATGCCGTCGATCTCGTTGATGATGCGCCGGCTGACGTGGTCCAGGAACTCGTAGGGCAGGTGCGCCCAGCGCGCGGTCATGAAGTCGATTGTCTCCACGGCCCGTAGCGCGATCACGTGCTCGTAGCGGCGGCCATCGCCGGTGACGCCGACCGACTTCACCGGCATGTACACGGCAAACGCCTGGCTCACCTGATTGTAGAGATCCTGCTTCCAGAGCTCCTCGATGAAGATGGCATCCGCGCGGCGCAGCGGGTCGGTGTAGGCCTTCCTGACCTCGCCAAGAATCCGCACGCCGAGGCCCGGCCCCGGGAAGGGGTGACGGTGGACCATGTCATAGGGCAGCCCCAGTTCCACGCCGATGCGCCGCACCTCGTCCTTGAACAGCTCCCGCAGCGGTTCGATGAGCTTGAGGTTCATCTTGTCCGGGAGGCCGCCGACGTTGTGGTGTGACTTGATCACGTGCGCCTTGCCGGTGGCTGCCCCAGCGGATTCGATCACGTCCGGATAGATGGTGCCCTGGGCCAGCCAGCTCACATCCCGGATTTTCTCGGCCTCGTCGTCAAAGACGTCGATGAACATGTTGCCGATGATCTTGCGCTTCTGCTCCGGATCACTGACACCGGCCAGCGCTTTCAGGAAGCGGTGCTCGGCGTCGACGCGAATCACGTTCACGCCCATGTGCCGCGCGAAGGTGGCCATGACGTGATCGCCCTCGCCGAGGCGCAGGAGCCCGTTGTCCACGAACACGCAGGTGAGCTGATCGCCAATGGCCCGGTGCAGCAGTGCGGCCACCACCGAGGAGTCCACCCCGCCGGACAGCCCCAGCAGCACCTTGTCACCCCCCACCTGCTCACGGATCCGGGCGATGCTGTCGTCGATGATGTTGCCGGAAGTCCAGCTTCCGCTGCAGCCGCAGAGCTCGCGCACGAACCGGGTGAGAATGCGCTGCCCCTGCACCGTGTGGGTGACCTCCGGATGGAACTGCACTCCGTACCAGGCGCGCTCGTCATCACCGATCCCCGCCACCGGCGCCGCATCGTTGCTGGCGATGCACTTGAACCCGGCGGGCGGCTCCGTCACCCGGTCACCGTGACTCATCCACACATCCAGCATGCCGTAGCCTTCCGGCGTGGTGTGGTCCTCGATGTCCCGCAGCAGCCGGGAGTGGCCGCGCGCCCTCACCCGGGCGAAGCCGAATTCCTTGTGCGACGAGGGCTCCACCGTGCCCCCGAGCTGGGCGGCCATGGCCTGCATGCCGTAGCAGATGCCCAGCAGCGGCACGCCCAGTTCGAACACCGGCTCGGGAATGCGTGGCGTCTCGCTGAACGTGACCGACTCCGGCCCTCCGGAGAGGATCATGCCGCTCGGAGCGAACGCACGGACGGCCTCCGGGTCACAGTCGCAGGCGTAGATCTCGCAGTAGACCCCGGCCTCGCGCACCCGGCGGGCAATCAACTGGGTGTACTGGGAGCCGAAATCGAGGATGAGAATGCGTTCAGCGTGAATGTCCTGGGCCATGACGGGTTCCAACGGCAGAAACGAAACGAACGCGCCGCCCGGAGGGCGGCGCGCGACGGGAATCGACGTTCAGTCGGTACGGTAGTTCGGTGCTTCCTTGGTGATGGTCACGTCGTGCACGTGGGACTCCCGCACGCCGGCGTTGGTAATGCGCACGAACTGGGGACGGGTACGCATCTCCTGGATGTCGTGGCAGCCCACGTACCCCATGCTGGCTCGCAGCCCGCCCAGCAGCTGGTGGACGATGGCCACCAGACTGCCCTTGTAGGGAACGCGGCCTTCGATGCCTTCCGGGACCAGCTTCTCCACCTCCTCGGAGGGATCCTGGAAGTACCGGTCACTGGAGCCCTGCGCCATCGCCCCGAGCGAGCCCATCCCGCGGTAGGCCTTGTAGGAGCGGCCTTGGAACAGTTCCACCTCGCCGGGCGCCTCTTCCGTGCCCGCGAACAGGCCACCCACCATGACGGCGTGCGCCCCTGCGGCGATGGCCTTGGCAAGATCGCCCGAGAAACGCACGCCGCCGTCGGCAATCAGGGGCACGCCGGTGCCCTCCAGGGCGGCGGAGACGTTCGCCACGGCGCTGATCTGCGGCACACCGACGCCGGCAACCACCCGCGTGGTACAGATGGAACCGGGGCCGATACCCACCTTGACGGCGTCCACGCCCGCCTCCACCAGTGCCCGGGCGGCATCCCCGGTGGCGATGTTGCCACCGACCACCTGCACGTCGGGATAGTGCTTCTTGACCCAGGCCACGCGTTCCAGCACGCCGCTGGAATGCCCGTGGGCGGTGTCCACCACCAGCACGTCCACCCCGGCACGCGCCAGGGCATCGATCCGTTCCTCCGTGTCGCCTCCCGTGCCCACGGCGGCACCCACCCGCAGGCGGCCGTGCTCGTCCTTGCAGGCGTTGGGGTAATCCTTGGCCTTCTGGATGTCCTTGACGGTGATCAGCCCCCGCAGGCGGAAGTCGTCGTCCACCACCAGCACCTTCTCGATGCGATACTGGTGCATGAGTTCCAGGATCTCGTCCCGCGAGGCCCCTTCACGCACTGTGACCAATCGGTCGCGGCCGGTCATGATTTCGCTGACCGGCTCCGCGGTGCGCGTCTCGAAGCGCAGATCCCGACTGGTCACGATGCCGTTGAGCCGGCCGTCCTGATCCACCACGGGAACACCGGAAATCGAATGCTGACGGGTCAACTCCAGCACTTCGCCGATGGACTTGTCGGCGGTAACAGTGATGGGCTCCTTGATGACGCCGCTCTCGAACTTCTTCACCCGCCGGACGTGGTCCGCCTGCTGCTCCACCGACATGTTCTTGTGGACGACCCCCATGCCGCCCTGCTCCGCCAGGGTGATCGCCAGGCGGGCCTCGGTGACGGTGTCCATGGCGGCTGATACGATCGGGATGTTGACCCGGATCTCCCGGGTCAGTGGCGATGACAGGTCCGCCGCTCGCGGCAGCACGTCGGAATAGGCGGGTAGGAGAAGGACGTCATCGAAAGTCAGCGCTTCCTGGGCGATTCGCATGGGCGGGCACCTTGGCTCGAACGGCTTGCGTAGGATAGCCGGGTATTATAGGAAGCGCTGCAATGCAGCGTAAAGGAACGGCGTAACAATTCCCGCAACCCGCACCCATCGCAACCGATACGGATCCGCCATGCATACGCCCGAGGCACGGGACAGCACACAGGAACGTCCGGTACTCACCGTGTCGCGCCTCAACCGGGAGGTGCGCGAGCTGCTGGAGAACGGCTTGCCGGCGGTCTGGGTCGAAGGAGAGCTGTCCAACCTTGCCCGTCCGGCATCCGGCCACTGGTATTTCACCCTCAAGGACGCCCGCGCCCAGATCCGGTGTGCCATGTTCCGCCAGCGCAACCGGCTGGTCCGGTTTCCGCCGGAGAACGGCCAGCAGGTTCTGGTTCGCGGCCGGATCGGCCTGTACGAACCGCGCGGCGATTACCAGCTGATTGTCGAGAGCATGGAGGAAGCCGGTGATGGCGCCCTGCGACGCCAGTTCGAAGAGCGCCGTCAGAGGCTGGAGGCCGAGGGCCTGTTTGCCGAGGAGCGGAAACGCCGATTGCCGGAACTGCCGCGGCGCATCGGCGTGATCACCTCGCCCAGTGGCGCGGCCATCCGCGACGTGCTGCAGATCCTCGCACGACGGTTTCCGGCCATCCCGGTGCTCATCTACCCCGTACCGGTCCAGGGCCGTGACGCGGCGGGGGACATCGTGCATGCGCTGGAGACGGCCGCACGGAGAGGCGACGCTGACGTCCTACTGCTCACACGTGGCGGCGGCTCGCTCGAGGATCTGTGGTCATTCAATGACGAAGCCCTGGCCCGCGCCATCGCTGCCAGCCCCATTCCAGTGGTGAGTGCCGTCGGCCACGAAGTGGACGTGACCATCGCCGACCTGGTCGCCGACCGGCGGGCACCGACACCGTCAGCCGCCGCCGAGCTGCTGAGCCCCGACGGCGCGGCCTGGCGCCGCCGCTTCCAGGCGACCAGCGACCGGCTGACCTGGCTGCAACGCCAGCGCCTCGGGGCGGAGCGGCAACGGCTCGGCCACCTCCTCACCCGGCTGCGGCAACAGCATCCGGGACGGCGCCTGCGCGATCACGCCCAGCG
>SLMR01000337.1 GCA_007133445.1 Aquisalimonas sp.
CCTTGGCCTCCAGCGCCTCATGCGTGGCCCGGGCACTTGACTTGAATGGCAGGAAGATCAGTACCGGCGTGTCGGCTTGCTCGACGACTTCCTCGATGGCCTCGAAGTACGGGTCTGCCTTGACCCGCTGCACATAGCGCTCACCGTCCGCGTCGCCGTAGACGCCACCCCCCATCACCTGCAGGCATTTCGAGAGTACCGCCGCGGCTGTGGTAGCTGTAATGACCCGGTCTTCCTCGACCTGTGCAGCCGCCTCCTTGCGGAACGCCTCGATCATTTGTGATTGCTCCCGGGTCAGGTCTACCTCCAGCTCCTGCACGTTGATCTCCGGCATGTCGATGCAGTCCTCGATCTTGTGCCGGATCGCTGGTTGCATCCACTCACGGATGCGCTGCTCTGCCCCCTCGCGGGGGATCCACTTGAAGGGGGTGACCTGCTGCATGGTCCAGTCGCGCCACTGCAAAAACGGCAGGCGCTCCTTGCGCACGAGCTTGATAGGACCGTAGGCGTCGAGCGGCGACTGCGGGGCCGGCGTGCCGGAGAAAAGCCACAACATGCGGTCCCTGGTTACCTGGCGCAGCACCTTGTAGCGCTTCGCGCGGGCGTTTTTGAACTTGGTGAACTCATCGACGAGCACGAGGTCCACCGCCGGCAGGCAGTCCGCGATGATCCCCAGGCTCTCCGGGTTGACGATGATGTAGTCAAAGCGCGTGTCCTGCGCGATGCGGCGCTTTTTCCGCCGATCCCCGTGGACCACGCACGCCTGCCGGTGGGGGAATGTCTTGAACAGCTCCCGGCCCCACACATGATCGCAGATGGACAACGGGGCAACGATCAACACTCGCCGCACGGCGCCTGCGGTGATGAGGTAGTCGGACGCCCACATACCGGAGAGCGTCTTGCCGGAGCCCAGGCCATCCAGACAGAACGCCTTGTCGTGACTGATGAGGTGCTCCACCGTCTCGCGCTGATGCTGGTAGGGCGTGTATGGCCCCGGCCAGGTGTAGCTCGCCAGCGGCGCCGGCACCTGTACGCCGTGCTTGCGAAGCGCCCGCCACGTCGGGTAGTCATGCTTGATGATCGTCACCGGAGTATCGCGCACGTACGTCCGCTTGGCCGCCGCGCCGGGGATCTCCGGCAGATGCACCGTGCAGAACGCCGCGCCGTACTCCGGCAGAGTATGCCAGCTCATCGCTTACCGCCCGAGGTGGAACGTGGTGGACTTCCACACGGCCAGGCGCTTATCCAGCGGCGTGCCGGGCGGCACCTTGACCACGAGGAACGCCCCCGGGTTGTCCGGGTCGTTGTCGTCGAAATACTCGAAACACGCAACGCCCTCGCGGACCATGACTTCTACGGCCGTGGGCTTGGTCCGCCACAGAATGCCGTCCAGAATCTGAATCGACTTGTCGTTATAAATCACAAGCTCGTCGATCATTTCTCGGCCTCCAGCAAGGTATAAAGCTGCTCGATGTTCTTCTCGCTGACCACCAGCGACACGCCGCCGGCGTCCTGGATGGCTTGGAGCTGGCGCTCTTGGAGTGCGGTCGGCTTGTTGTAGCCGAACTTGGTCTCAATGCCAACGAACCGCCCGCGCCAGCAAACCAAAATGTCCGGCACGCCCGCCTGCGTGTACCCGGCCTGGAAGGGCATGGTGTACCAGGCGCCGATGGCGGTGAGGAGTTTCTTGACCTCGGCCTTGACGTGGCCTTCGTTGCGCATCTTATCCGGTTTCATCAGATCACCTGTTAATCATCCAATAGAGCCATCCGTAGAACACAACCGCGGCCAGTACGGCCCACCCGTAGATCCCCATGTGTCACCTCGCGTCGTTATATTCGCACCAGTTTACGGGGCAGAAGCGGCAGGCGAAGCACGGCTGGGGCGTATAGTGCTCATCCCCCTCCACGCGGTCCACCAGCGCCCGTACGCGCTCCTCGGCGTGGCTGTCCGGGTACTCCGGGTGGATCACTTTCTGGTCCACGTAGACAAAGTAGAAGCTCACCTTCATGTCGGAGCCCCAGGTGCAGCGGGCCATGGTGGCGTAAATGTCCGCCTGCAGGGCGTCCGGGTAGACCTTCCCGGTTTTCCAGTCGATCATCAGCGCCCGGCCGTCCGCGCCCATGTACACGTCGATCTTGCCGCGCAGCCATGCGTCCTTGTCCCAGAACCCGCACGGTGTACCGTCCCGCCGGATCGCCAGCTCAACCTCGGCTTCCGCTGAGCCTGTGGATAACTTGTGGATAAGTCCGTCCGGCGTCCACACATCCGGCTCTGCGCCGCCGTTAACAGCGTCTTCCAGCGCTTGGTGGATGCGGTTGCCCCGCTCCAGCGCCGGGCTCGACGTGCGGCGCACGGACTTGTCGATGTAGAGCGCCTTGTACTGCCGCGGGCACGTCACCCACGCCTTGAGGCTGGAGTAGCTGTGCGTTCTCATGGCTTGGCTCCGTAGTCGTCCGAAATTACGCCCTCCCCCGCGACCGGGAGCCCCGGCGCCCAGGGCGGTGCGGTACCGAATGCCTCCAGCGCGTCTGTGAGCGCCTGCTCGGCCTGGTCTTCCGGCACGCACAGCACTGCTTCGTCGTGAACACTAAGCACCACCCGATAGCGCTGCGCGAGCTGGAGAGTCTGCCACATCACTACATCCCGGGCCGTCGCCTGCACGGCGTTCTCGACGGCGAGGCCGTGCCAGAGCTTGATCTCGTCGCGCTTGCCAACGTACTGCTTGGAAAAGATCTGGTGCCGGTCGAAGTACAGATCTCGCCCCCGGCGGCGCAGGTCAGGGTATGTGAGCTTGCGCCCGTTCGGCAGTACCTGCTCTCCGGTGCGGCTGATCTCATCCACCGCCCGATCCCAATACCGCACCACTTGCGGATAGGCCCGGCGGTACGCCTCGACGCTGGCCTGTGCCTGGTGCTCGCCCATCTCCACACCGAAGACCTGCTGTGCGTAGACCTGCAGGCCGCGCCAGCCCTGCCCGAACCCGGCCCCCAGCACCACGGGCTTTGCGTGCGTGCGCTGGTCCTTCGTCACGTCCTCCGGGGCACAGCCGTAGAGGTTCCGTGAGCCGAACGCAACGTAAATGTCGGGGCCTTCCCCGGCGTCGAACGCCCGGCAGGCTTCCAGCAGAGATTCCGCCCCGGCGAGCCAGGCCAGCACGCGCACCTCGATCTGCCCGGAGTCCACGATCACGAGCTTGTGCCCGGGGGGTGCCTTGAGCGCTCGGCGCAGCCGGCCCCCACGCGGCAGGTTCTGCAGGTTCAGTTTGTCGAGCCCGCTGGCCCGCCCGGTATGCGCCCCGTAGTACAGCAGGGGGACCGGGAACGGCGCCCCGATGGCAAGGAACCGCTCGGCCCGGTTCTTCGCCAGGTTGCTTTTGCTCTGCAGGCGCAGTTCCGCGAGCTTGCGCACCCGGGGGTCACTGTGCGTCTGGAGCCCCTGCATAAACGGGTCCGTCTTAGCGAAGGCGTAGGTTTGCTTGCCCGTGCGCGGGGACTCTTTGGTCTCGGGGGCGATGCCGGCTGCGCGGAGTGCCGCGGCGAACTTCTCCGCAGATCCCACGGCCTTCTTGATACCCTCGTCCATCGTGTTCGCTGCGATTTCTGCATGGCAGAGGTCTGTATCCAGGCGGAGCACGGGATCCGCGGTCATGCGGATGTGCAGGTCCATTAGCTGCATCTCGAACTTCGGGATGTGCGGCAGGAGGCGTCGCAGGATCTGGTCGGTGAGGTACACGTCATGCTTGGCGTACGCGGCCAGCTCGTCGCCCCCCGCGTCCACTGCCGCGGCGGTGTCGCCCTTGGCGTCCAGCCCGTAGTGCTCTGCGAGCGCGGCGAGCCCCGTGCGAATATCCGGCGGCAAGATGCCCTGGGCGATGGCGTAGCGGGCCATCAGCATGGTGTCGAGCCACAGCACCGGTTGCCTCGGCTGGCGGTGAGGGCTGATGTGGTGCCAAAGCGCGACGGAGGCGTCAAAGGCGAGGTTGTGCCCCACCCACGGGAGCAGCGGGTCAAACGCCTGCACTTGCGCTTTAGCCGATTCCGCGCCAGCTATCCAGCCCGGTCCTTGGCGATCCCGCCAGCTTGCCCGATACCACGAAACGCCCAGCGTCTGGAACCGCTCGTCGCGAATGTACTGGTGCGTCGGGATCTTCTTGAGTGAGTAGTCCTGGTCGTAGTGAGTCTCGTAGTCAAAGACGATATAATCCATGTGCCACCTTCACAGATACAAGGGACTCCCGTGGGAGCCCCTTCAGGTTAGTTTGCCCGCGGGTCGGTTGCAACCGTCGCCACGTCCCCAGTCTCAATCGCCGGACTCTCAGCCAGCACGTCGATGATGATCTCCCCGACGAAGGACACCCGCAGCACACAGCCTCGGGACGCGGCCAGCCGGGCCAGGTCGTCCACAGCGATGCGCTCCGCTGCGTCGTGGCTCAATCGGATTGTCGTCATCGCTATCTCTCCTCTCGGTCCAGGTATTGCATCAGGGCATCCGCGCTCTCACCGCGAGCGCAGCCGGTGTTGCCCCAGCCCCAGTCGTGGGCGAGGCGGATCATGGCATCCACCCGGTCGGCGTCGGCGTCCGTCGCGGTGCCGGTGCGGATGCGGTGGAGCACGGCGGTCAGTGTGTCGGTCATCCGCTCATCTCCCGGCGCAACTGGCGTGTAGCATCGCATGGGTCAATCCTCCTCCCCGTTCAGTTCGTCCACCAGCTCGGCAGCTACTACGCCGCACTGCCGGCATCGGCGGTCCTTCTCGATAGCTTTAGTGGCGGCGCTCACGCCGCCGCACTCCGAGCATTCCCAGGCCACGTCCATGTCGCCGTCTTCCACGAGATTCAGTGTCGCCATGGGTCTAGTCCTCCGTACGTTGCGTAGTGTCTGTAGGGTCACGGAGATTCAATCTCCAGCCAGTACGGGCAATCTTCGCGGCGCATACCTTCCCAGGCATAGCCGCAATCTTGGGGCCGCCCGTGGTCCAGTACACAGTTGAGGTCCACGCCTTCGATATCGACCTCGACGTGGCAACCGTAAGCCCTCGGCACCGGCCGGGACTGCTCGATAAACTCGACAACGGTCCCGTACCCGCCGCCGCCTCGCATACACTCATCGAGCGCATCAAGCGCCTGCTGTTTAGTCACCATCACTCACCCCCTCTCCTCTGGTTTATGCGGCCGGGTGGCCGCCGAATTGTCGTTAGGAGGCAAGCGCCGCCCGTTGTAACCAGTGGTTTCGGAACCCCTTGAACCATGCCCAGGTGTAGAAGATGCACAGCACAAAGATCCCCCACTGTTCCGCAGACCATGCGCTGTAAAACCAGAATGGCTGCCCTACCAAGCCGAACAGGCAGGCATACCGCCGCCATCCCTCGCGTTTGTCCTGGCTCAGCC
>SLMR01000147.1 GCA_007133445.1 Aquisalimonas sp.
GATCTCGTTGCGCTCCAGGGTCACCGTCCTGGGTGCGGAATCGGAATCGTCGCCCGGCAGGATGCGCAGCCGCACCTCCGATTCCTTCGGGCCGCGGATGGCATCCACCACGTCCTGCAGGCGCCAGCCCACCACGTCCACCATCTCTTCGTCCTTCTCGGCGACGCCGATGATCCGGTCTCCCGGCGCCAGTTCGCCGCTCTGCTCCGCTGGTCCGCCGGGCACCAGCTCAACGATTTCCGTGAAGTCGCGCCGCGTGCGCAGCATCGCCCCGATGCCCTCCAGGGAGAGCTGCATCTGGATGTCGAACTCTTCGGAGTTGCGCGGCGAGAGGTAATTGGTGTGCGGGTCGAAGGAGCGCGCCCAGGCACCCATGAAGGCCTCGAAGATGTCCTCTGCATCGGAGCGCTTCATGTTGTCGGCGACGTTCTCGTAGCGGCTGCGGAGCAGGTCCATGGTCTGCTCCTCGTCCTCGTCGCCGAGGAGCATGGTCAGCGCGTCGTTCTTGATGCGCTGCCGCCACAGGCGGTCCAGGGCCTCGTCGTTTTCCGCCCAGTCCTGCTCGTGGCGGTTGATCTTCAGGGTCTGGTCGGTGTCGAAATCGATCCCGCCGTCGATGACGTCGTGGGCGAACTCGGCCCGCGCGACGGCCCGCTGCTTGAGGCGGTCATAGATGCGGTAGGCGAGGTCGAGGTCGCCCTCCATGATCATGTCGTCCAGCTCGGTGCGGTGGCCGCGGAACTCCTCCACGTCATCCCGGGTGAAGTAGTAGCGCTCCGGGTCCAGGGTGTCCAGATAGGCGTCCAGCACCTTCTCCGAGAGCGCATCGTCGATGGACTGCTGCCGGAAGTGCTGGTGCGCCAGCAGCCGTGCAATCAGGCGGGCGGTCTCGGGGTGATTGCTGCCGGGCTCGACCCTGCTGTTGTCGTTGTCCGAGGCCATCGACGTCGTTGACAGGCAACCGGTACCCAGCGCCAGGGCGAGTACGGTGACCGCGAGCGGATACAGCGTCTTTCTCAGCATTCAATCACCCGTCATGTGGTGTGATCCGGCGTGTGTTCAGGCCGCGAGGCTTTTCACGACAATTTCCTGCAGTTCCTTTGACAGCTTAGGCCGATTTCCGATCCGTTCCAATTGTTCCGCCATGTGGCGCCCGCGCGCCGGATCCAGGCGGTACCAGCGCGTCAGTGGCAGCACCAGGCGTGCGGCAATCACCGGATTCAGGGCATCCACGGCCATCACCTGTTCCGCCAGGAACGCGTAGGCGGCCCCGTCAGGCCGGTGGAACTGCACCGGATTGTCCTGGCTGAAGGCGCCGATCAGCGAGCGTACGCGGTTCGGATTGCGGATGTCGAACGCCGGATGGCGCATCAGCGCCTCCACGCGCCGCAGACCGTCACCCGAGCGCGCCACGGCCTGCAGACGCAGCCACTTGTCGACGGTGAGCGGATCGTCCCGCCAGCGCCGGTAGAACGCCTTCAGTGGTTCCCGGGCGAGGTCGTCCCCGGCGTCGGCCAGCAGGGCGAGGGCAGCCAGGCGGTCCGTCATGGTCCCGGCGCCGTGCGCCTGCTGCCGGGCGGCCTCCACTCCGTCGGCACCGGTCGCGACCAGATAATCCAGCGCCAGATTGCCCAACTGCCGTCGTGCCGCCGCTTCCCCGCCGGGCACCGCCGGGTGACAGCCGACATATCGCCCGTGAATCATGTGCCACTGGTCCGTAAACCGATGGCCGATGCATCGGCGAAGCTCCTCGCGGGCGGCGTGGACTGCTTCCACGTCGAGTCGCCCGCGCTGCTCGCCGATGTAATCCTCGGATGGCAACGCCAGGGTTTCGGCGACGAAGGCCGGGTCCTTGCCGGCATCGGCAAGCACGCGTTGCATGGCGGCTGCGACCGTCACCGGGAGTTCCGGGGGGGCGCTCTCATCCAGGGCGGTCATGAGCAGTTCCAGGATCAACTGCTGGCCGGCGTCCCAGCGCACGAACGCATCCCGGTCGTGCCCCAGTAGCAGGGCCAGTTCCTGGCGGGTATAAGGGAAGTTCACCACCACGGGCGCGGAGAAGTCCCGGAGCAGGCTGGGGACCGGGGGTTCCGGTATGTCCAGGAAAGTGAACTCCGCCTGGTCCGCCGTCAGGGTGAGGACGCGTTCGTCGCCTGCCGGCCGCTGCTCACCGGCCAGGCGCAGCGGGAGCGGGCTGCCATCGGCGGCGAGCAGCCCCATGCGCAAGGGAATGGGTGTTGGTTGCTTGCGGGCGTCTCCCGGGGTGGCTGGCGTGTACTGAGACAGCGTCAAGCGGTACTCCCGGGCCTCGCCGTCATAGCGGCCCTGTGCGCGCAGAACGGGGGTGCCGGCCTGGTCGTACCAGCGGTGCATGTCTGTCAGCGGGATTCCGGTAGCGTCCTGCAGGGCCGCGAGGAAGTCGTCGCAGGTGGCCGCCTGGCCGTCGTGACGTCGGAGGTATAACCCCAGGCCGCGGCGGAAGTCCGCGTCCCCCAGCCGCGTGTGCAGCATCCGGATCACCTCCGCGCCCTTGTCGTACACGGTGGCGGTGTAGAAGTTACTGATCTCCATGTACGAGCGCGGCCGGACCGGATGCGCCATGGGCCCGCGGTCTTCCGGGAACTGCAGCGCCCGCAGGCTGCGAACATCGCGAATGCGTTTGACGGCGGCCGAGCCCATGTCTGCACAGAACTGCTGTTCCCGGAAAACCGTGAGGCCCTCCTTGAGACTGAGCTGGAACCAGTCCCGCAGGGTGACTCGGTTGCCCGTCCAGTGATGGAAATACTCGTGGGCGACCACTGCCTCCACGGTTTCGAGATCGTCATCGGTGGCCGTGTCGGAATCGGCCAGGATGCAGGCGCTGTTGAAGATGTTCAGCCCCTTGTTCTCCATGGCGCCCATGTTGAACTGGTCCACCGCCACGATCATGTAGGTGTCGAGATCGTATTCCAGGCCATGGCGCTGCTCGTCCCAGCGCATGGCGCGCTGCAATGCGGCCATGGCGTGGTCGGTTCGCCCGGCGTTGCGACGTTCGGTGTAGAGCTGCAGCGAGATCCGACGGCCACTGGTGGTGGTGTAACTGTCCTGGTGCAGGTGGAGATTCCCGGCCACCAGGGCGAACAGGTAACTGGGTTTGGGGTGGGGGTCGTACCAGGTCGCCCAGTGGCGGCCGTCGTCGAGTACGCCCCGGTCGATGCAGTCGCCGTTGGCGAGCAGCACCGGGTAGCGTTCCCGGTGCGCCAGCAGGGTTGTCGTATAACGGGTCATCACGTCGGGGCGATCCGGGAAGTACGTCATGCGCCGGAAGCCCTCGGGCTCGCAATGGGTGCAGAACAGGCCGCCGGACCTGTACAGTCCCTCCAGCGCGGTATTGAGCTGGGGGCGTAACAGGGTCGTTACCTCGATGGTGTGACCCCGCCCGGTGAGTCCGGCAAGAACCAGTCCCTGGTCATCCTTGCCCACCTGGTGCGCGGGTGGTTCCGCGCCGTCGATCAGCAGTTGCTCCAGCGTCAGGTCCCGCCCGTGCAGGCGTAGCGGCTCTGGCAGTGCGCCGGCCGGGGCATCCGGTGTGACCCGGAAGCGGGTGTGCAGCCGCGTCAGCGTCTCGCCCAGTTCGAAGCGCAGGTGAAGCTCGTGGACCCGGTGTGTCGGCGGGGTGTGATCGTCGAGGTACACGGGGCGTGGGGCGCGCATGACAGCTCTTGGGCGCCGCACGGGGCGGCAGGCACGGTTGGCAGGAACAAGCCCGTACCATAACAGGCGGTGACCGGCCCGGAAACGGGCGGCGGCACGGTGAGAAGGGGGCAATCGGTGGTGGAAGGAACTGACAGCGAGCGGCGGTTCGCGGCCGGGCAGCTGATCGTGCTCGTCTTCCTGCCGTTCGCAGCGGGCTACTTCCTGTCCTACCTGTTCCGTACGGTCAACGCCGTCATCGCGTCAGACCTGCAGGGGGATGTCGGCCTGTCCGCGTCGCAGCTCGGCCTGCTGACTGCCGCGTACTTTCTCTCCTTCGCCATCTTCCAGTTGCCGCTGGGGCTGCTGCTGGATCGGTACGGCCCCCGCCGGGTGCAGGCCGTGCTGCTGCTGGTTGCCGCTGCCGGTGCTGCGCTGTTCGCCGTGGGCCAGGGTCTTGTGGACTTGAGCGTGGGAAGGGCGCTGATCGGCCTGGGCGTGTCCGCCTGTCTCATGGCCAGCTTCAAGGCCTTCGCCATCTGGTTCCCGGCCCGCCGACTGCCCCTGGTAAACGGGTTCCTGCTCGCTTTCGGTGGTCTTGGCGCCATGGCGGCCACAAGCCCTGTCGAGTTCCTGCTCGGCTGGATGGACTGGCGAATGATCTTCATGGGGCTTGCCGCCGCTTGTGTGGTGACTGCGATCATGGTCTGGACGGTCGTGCCCGAGGCGACCGGTGGCCGGGGCGGTGAACCCATGCGCCAGCAACTCGCCGGACTGCGGCAGGTTCTGACCAGCCCGTATTTCTGGCGTCTTGCACCTCTGTCCCTGCTGATGCAGGGCGGGTCCCTGGCCATTCAGGGGCTCTGGGCGGGGCCCTGGATGCGGGATGTGGCGGGTATGGAGCGTCAGGGCGTGGCCGATACCCTGCTGTTGATCGCTCTCGCCATGGCCATCGGCTTTGCGGCCTGGGGTGCCGTCAGTGAGCGCCTGTACAGGCTGGGCATCCAGCCCTGGCAGGTCGTTGCCGCAGGCGGGGCGGTGTTCCTGCTTTGCAAGCTGGCCCTGGTCGTGCAGCCGGAAGCGGGTGTCGTGCCGTTGTGGATGGCATTCGGCTTCTTTGCCACCTCCGGGACGCTGGTTTACGCCATGATTTCTCAGGCATTTCCCCTGTCGCTAACGGGCCGCGCCACCACGGCGCTGAATCTGGCTGTCTTTGTCGGGGCTTTTGTGTTGCAGTGGGCCATGGGGTTTGTGATCGAAGTCCACGAACGCCCCGACGGGGTAGGGTACGCTCCGGAAGGATACAGGACGGGTTTTGCCGTTCTATTGGTGCTTCAGGTAATGGCGTTGGTCTGGTTCCTGTGGCCGCTGCGGAAACACTGAGCTTGTTCCATGGGCTGCATGCGGCGCAGGTGCTCTTGAGGCACGAGGAAGAGGTGAGTTGATGTTCGGATTATTTGGCTTGGGAGCGTTTGCTCCGGTGGAGCAGCCGGAACTCGAGGTGTTGCACCGGAAACCGGCACGGGACAGGAAGCGCAAGGCACCGCCGCTGGTCTTCATCCACGGTGCCTATGCCGGCGCCTGGTGCTGGGACGAACACTTCCTGCCCTGGTTTATGTTACCATATTGTAAAAGCAGGGCTTATTCTTTCAAAATAGATATTGAGCATTTCTTCTCTTTTTTGTTGGAGTGAGAATTTATCA
>SLMR01000072.1 GCA_007133445.1 Aquisalimonas sp.
CAGGTTGTGCTCGATCACCATCAGCGAGTGGCCCGCCTCCAGCAGCCGCTCGAAGGCCTGCAGCAGCACCGCCACGTCGGCGAAGTGCAGCCCGGTGGTGGGCTCGTCGAACAGGAACAGGTTGCGGCCCTGGCCCCTGCGCCGCCGGGCCGCTTCGCCCAGGTGGCCGGCCAGCTTCACCCGTTGCGCCTCGCCGCCGGAGAGCGTCGGCACGGGCTGGCCGAGTTTGATGTAACCGAGCCCCACCGCCTCCAGCGGCTCCAGCCGGTTGCGGATCTCGCGGCTGTCGCCGAAAAAGCGCACCGCCTCGGTGACCGTGAGTTCCAGCGCCTCGGCGATGGAGCGGGGGGCGTCGTCCACGCCGGCTGCTGGCGGCAGCTTCACCTCCAGCACCTCGTCGCGGTAGCGCCGGCCGTCGCAGTCCGGGCAGCGGATGTAGACGTCGGAGAGGAACTGCATCTCCACGTGCTCGAAGCCGTTGCCGCCGCAGGTGGGGCAGCGGCCGGCGCCGCCGTTGAAGCTGAAGGTGCCGGGCTTGTAGCCGCGCTCCTTGGCCAGCGGCTCGGCGGCGTAGGCCTTGCGGATGGCCTCGAAGGCGCCCACGTAGCTGGCCGGGTTGGAGCGGGTGGTCTTGCCGATGGGGGACTGGTCCATCAGCACCACGTCGTCCAGGCGCTCGTCGCCCTCCAGGGCGTCCACGTGGCCCGCCGGGTTGGTACCGTGGCCCTTGCGCCGTGCCAAGGTGTTGTAGAGCACATCCGTGACCAGGGTGGACTTGCCGGAGCCGGAGACGCCGGTGACGCACACCAGCCGCTCCAGCGGGATGTCCACGTCCAGGCCCTGCAGGTTGTGCTCGGTGGCGCCGCGCAGGCGCAGCCACTGGCCGGCCGGTTCGCGGCGGACGTCCGGCCGCGCTGCGGCGACGGCGCGCCGACCGGCCAGGTAGTCGCCGGTGAGTGAGCCCTCGGTGCCGGCCACCGTGTCCGGGGTGTCGAAACAGACGATCTCCCCGCCGCGCTCGCCCGGCCCGGGGCCGATGTCCAGAATGCGGTTGGCGGCGCGCATGACGTCCGGGTCGTGCTCCACCACCAGCAGAGAGTTGCCGGCGTCGCGCAGGCGGTGCATCACCTCGATAATGCGGCCCATGTCGCGCGGGTGCAGGCCGATGCTGGGCTCGTCCAGCACGAAGAGGGTGTTTACCAGCGAGGTGCCCAGCGCCGTAGTGAGATTGATGCGCTGGACCTCACCGCCGGAGAGCGTGCGTGACTGGCGGTCCAGGGTGAGATAGCCCAGGCCCACCTGGGTGAGGTAGCGCAGTCGCGCGCGGATGCCGTCCAGCAGGAGTTCGGCGGCCTCGTCCAGCGGCGCCGGCAGGTGCACGTGGTCGAAGTACTCCCGCAGCCGCCCCAGCGGCAGATTGAGCATGTCCTGGAGGTTCAGGCCGGGCAGGCCGAGAAAGCGCTCCTTCTCCAGGCGCGCGCCGTGCGGCCGGTAGCGGCGGTCGCGCGCCACCACGCGGTCCACCTCGTCGTGACTGCCCACACGCCAGAGCAGCGGCTCGGGCTTCAGGCGGGCGCCGTCGCACTCGGGGCAGCGGTCGTAGCTGCGGTAGCGCGACAGCAGAACGCGCATGTGCATCTTGTAGCTCTTGCGCTCGACCCAGTCGAAGTAGCGGCGTACCCCGTACCAGCAACGCTGGTTCCAGCCGCCTTCGCCCTCGATGACCCAATCCCGGTGGTCCTGGGGCAGGTCCTTCCACGGGATGTCCGTGGCAATGCCGGCGCGGCGCGCATAGCGCATGAGATCGGTCTGGCACTCCGCCGAGCGGCCGGACTGGAACGGGCGGATGCAGCCCTCGGCCAAGGTCTTGTTCTCGTCCGGGATCACCAGGCTGTAGTCGATGCCCATGACCCGGCCGAAGCCGCGGCAGGTCTCGCAGGCGCCCACCGGCGAGTTGAACGAGAACAGGCTGGAGGAGGGCGCCTGGTAGTGGACATCGCAGTCAGCGCAGTGGAAGTCAGCGGAGAAGCGCCACGGGGCCAGCGGCTTGCGGTTCTCGTCCAGCGGATGCACGGCGACGCTGCCGCGCCCCAGGTGCAGGCCGGCCTCCAGCGCCTCCACCAGCCGGTCGCGCCGGTCGGCGGCAAGGCGCACCCGGTCCACCACCACCTCCACGCGGTTCTTCAGCGTCCTGTGGAAACGGGTGTAGCCCTGGCTCTCCAGCAAGCCCTTGAGCTCTTTGGCGGTCAGCCCCTTGGGCACCGCGACCGTCGCGACAACCATGGCCCGCTGCCCTTCGGCGCGCGCCAGCAGCCGGGCGGCGATGCTCTCCGGGTCGTCCTTCTGCACCCGCTGGCCGCAGCCGCCGCAGTAGAGCTGTGCTGTGCGCGCGAACAGCAGCTTCAGGTGGTCGTTGAGCTCGGTCATGGTGCCCACCGTGGAGCGGGACGTGCGCACCGGGTTGTTCTGGTCGATGGCGATCGACGGCGGGATGCCCTCGATGGCGTCCACCGCGGGCTTGTCCATGCGGTCCAGGAACTGGCGTGCGTAGGGGGAGAAGGTCTCCACGTAGCGCCGCTGCCCCTCGGAGTACACGGTGTCGAACGCCAGGGACGACTTGCCCGAGCCGGACACGCCGGTCACCACCACCAGCTCGCCCAGCGGCAGGTCGATGTCCAGGTTGCGGAGGTTGTTCTGGCGGGCGCCCTTGATGCGGATCACGTCGCGGGACATGGGGCTCCTGATTCTCGGACCTTTGGGCCGCAGCAGTATAACGGCTATCAGTAGGCGGCGGGGGGAGACCGCGGACGCGTCGGTGGGCCATGACGACCCGAACCACGAGGGCGACGCCCAGGACGTGGTCGTTGTCGGTTCAGCGACGCGTTTCTTATTGACTGCCGTGGCCAGACCGGAGTTGCATCAGCCGATGACCGTCACCGGGCAACGCGCGCCATGGATGAGTTTCTGGCTGACGCTGCCCACCAGCAGCTCCTGCATGCGGCCCAGACCGCGGCGGCCGATGATGATCTCCGCGGGGCCCAACTCCCGCAGATAGTCCAGCACCGCCTGGGCCGGTTGGCCGCGCTGCCGGACCTCGACCACGTCCAGGTCGGTGGCGCCGGTGTCCGCCATGGCATCGCGGGCCGTGTCGAAGGCCTCCCGGGCCGAGTTCTCCCCCAGCTGCGCAAAGGCGTCCTCGGCGAAGGGGCCAACATCCGCGCTGCCGCCCAGGTCACCGGACAGCAGGGGGACCTCCTGGGGTGAACTCGGAAATGCATGGACCAGATGCACTCGGGCGCCGGTGCAGCCGGCCACGAACGCGGCGTGGGCAGCCGCCCGGCAGGCGGCACTGGAGCTGTCTACCGGCACCACCAATGGTTCCGGCCGACCGTCATTTGCCTCCCCGCCGTCGTGACCCGCGGTGACCACCGTCACTGGCCCAGGCAGACGATGGATCACGCGTTCGCTGACACTGCCCAGCAGTAATTCGCGTACCCGGCCCAGGCCGCGTCGTCCCATGATGACCTGAACGCCGGGGCCGTCACCCGTGAACCCGCTGATGGCCGTCGCCGGTTCGCCGTCCAGCACGTGCTCGCTGGCTGTCTGGCCCGGTTCGAGTTGCTGCCGGGCGCGCTCCAGGGCACGCCGGGCGCTGCCGTTGCGCAGTGCCTCGAAGGCCTCGGCGGTCATCCGTTCCGTACTGGCGTGACGTGGCTGGGTGCCGAGTCGCTCCATCAGTGCCTGGATGGATCCCGGGAAGGCGTGGGCCAGATGCAGTTCCGCGCCGGTGGCCTTGCTCAGCCTGACTGCGTAGCGTACTGCGGCCTCCGCGTGATCGGAGCCGTCCACGGGAATGATCAGGTCCTCGATGGCATGCTGCATGGTTGTTCCCCGGGGGTGCGGAAGTGAGGTTCTTGAGTACAGCACGGAAGCAGCCCCAAGGAGTTTGATCCAGGTCAACAGCCATGTGGTCAGGCCACTGGTCGTGTCACTCGCTGGAACTGTTACCCTCTGCGGGTTCTCACAACAACGCGAGAGGGAGACGTTCATGAGCGGTAATCCACGCATCATCCTGGCGCAGCGCCCGGAAGGCATGCCCGACGAGAACGACTTACGCCTGGAGGAGGGCGCCATGCCCCGGGCCGAGGACGGACAGGTGCTGCTGCGCACGATTTACCTGTCCCTGGACCCGTACATGCGCAGTCGCATGAGCGCTGCCAAGTCCTATGCCCAGTCCGTCGAGGTGGGCAATGTCATGGAAGGCGGCACCGTGTGCGAAGTGGTGGAGTCCCGCCATCCGGACTGGCAGGCGGGTGACATCGCACTGGCGCATACCGGTTGGCAGACCTATGCAGCCGTGGATCCCAAGGGTCTCAAACGTCTGAACCCGGACGACGCGCCCATCAGCACGGCCGTGGGTGTGCTCGGCATGCCCGGGTTCACCGCCTACGTGGGGCTGGTGGAGCATGGCCGTCCCCAGCCGGGCGAGACAGTGGTGGTGTCTGCGGCAAGCGGTGCTGTGGGCCAGGTGGTTGGCCAGCTCGCGCGCCACTGGGGATGCCGCGCCGTGGGGGTCGCCGGTGGGGCGGAGAAGTGCCGCTTCGTGACCGCGGAGATGGGCTTCGACGCCTGCGTCGATCATCGTTCGCCCACCTTCGAGGATGACCTGGCCAAGGCCTGCCCCAACGGCGTGGATGTCTACTGGGAGAATGTGGGCGGCAAGGTGCAGCAGGCGGTGCTGCCGCTGTTCAACGAGTTCGCCCGGGTGCCCGTGTGCGGGATTATCGCGCACTACAATGAGACCGAGGCACCCGAGGGACCGAACCTGCTGCCCGCCTTCATGCGCCAGGTGCTGACCAAGCGTCTCTCCGTGCGGGGCTTCATCCAGTTCGACCATGCGGATCGTCGCCGCGAGTTCTTCAAGACCGTGGCGCCCCTGGTCAAGGACGGCACCATCCGCCACCGCGAGGATATCGTCGACGGCCTGGAGAACGCCGTGTCGGCTTTCCAGGGGCTGCTCTCCGGCAAGAACTTCGGCAAGCTGCTGGTGCGCGTCAGTGACGATCCCACCCGCAACTGACCGGGCACGGGGAGGCGGGGATGGCTACCGCCTCCCCCGGCTTCAGAGGATCGCGGGGCCCGTCTACCAGGTGCCGGTGTTCTCCATGGACTTCCACGGTTCCTGCTCCGGGAGCGGATCGCCCGCCTGGAGCAGTTCAATGGATATGCCGTCCGGTGAGCGGATGAACGCCATGCGGCCATCGCGGGGCGGGCGGTTGATGGTAATCCCCGCGTCCATCAGGGACTGGCACAGGGCGTAGATGTCCCGGACCCGGTAGGCCAGATGGCCGAAGTTGCGGCCGCCCGTGTACTCCTCGGGGTCCCAGTTCCAGGTCAGCTCCACCATGGGCGCGCGCTCATCCCGGGCGCGTTCCTCATCCTCCGGCGCGGCGAGGAACACCAGCGTGAAGCGTCCGGCTTCCACCTCCTTGCGGCTGATCTCCACCAGCCCGAGCTTGTTGCAGTAGAAGTCCAGCGATTCGTCCAGATCGCTGACCCGGACCATGGTGTGCAGGTATTGCATGAGTGGTTCCTCGGTTGCCGGTTTCATCGGGTGCCGGTGTCGCGGGCTGCCCGCGCCAGCCCGGCGCGGCCGCTGCGAACACCGGCGACAACCACGATAACCGCAGCGCCGACGGTGATACCACCCAGGGCGATCATGGTGGCCCCCAGGCCGAGCCAGTCGCTGGCGGAGCCCACTCCCAGCACCACCGATGCCATGGTCAGGTAGGCCAGCACGTAGAAGCTGGAGACCACCTCGCCGCGTCGGTCCGCCGGCGCTTCCCGGCTGATGGTGGCCACCGCGCCCATGGCGGTGACGCCGGCCCCGAATGCCGTAGTCACCGTGCCCAGGGCGAAGATCCATGGGGAGGTCATCACGATGCCGGCGACGCCGACGATCATGCCACCGCCGAGGATCCAGGGCCCGACGAACAATAGCTGCTCGGGGTGCTGCCGCCGGGAGACGAACTGTCCGACACCGGCGACCAGCTGGAACGCGGCGGCGTAGAGACCGGCCAGGGCCCGGTCACTGATGCCCACGAGTTCGGTGGCAAGCGAAGGCCCCAGGGAGGCGTACAGGCTGCCCGTGGACCAGGCCAGGCACATGGCCGCACCGGCAAGTGCGAAGCTGGCCAGGATTTCCCGCGGGACCGACAGCCGCGCGGGCCGCCACTGGCGCAGGCGAAACCCGGGCTTGCGCTGCCCCACGTGCGCCGGCCAGCGCACCGTGAGCATGAGCGCAATCGTGGTCAGCGCCAGCAGGGCCACCAGCGCGAACGGCGTGACCAGCGGCCACAGGTCCAGGCGCAGGGCAGCAGAACTCACCACGGGGCCGGCGGTGGCGCCGGCGGTGAGCGTCAGGGCCGAGATGGCAGCGGAGCGGGCCCAGTTGTTGTCCGGGTCCAGTTCCACCATGGCGGCGGTGGCCGTGCCGGTGACAATGCCCGTGCCAATGCCGGTGAGCAGGCGGCCGGCCCCCAGCCAGGTGATGTCGGTGGCCACGGCGAACAGCAGCGCGGCGGCGACCATGCACAGTAGCCCCGGCACCAGCACCTGCCGTCGTCCTGCCAGGTCCGACAGCGGGCCGATGGTCAGCAGGGCGCCAATGACCCCCACAACGTACACGGAGAACACGGACGTCAGCGCCGTGCCGGAGAACCCCCATTCGGCCTGCCAGACCGCGTACAGCGGCGTCGGCACATTGCTGGCGAAGATCGCGGTGAAGATCGCCAGTACCGCGGCAATGGTGGGCAGGCGCCGGGCGCGGCGCAGCGCGTCAGCGTCCTCCGGGTTTTCCGGGAGGGTCATGACGTGCTCCGGCGCTCGTCCGGATGCTTGTCGGAGAGGTCCGGGAGGACCGGGTCGTAGCCGCTGTCACGCAGCGCCGCCAGTACCTCGGCCAGGTGGTCCGCGCCCAGGGTCTCCAGGGTCACTTCCACTTCCACCGCCCGCAGCGGGAGATCCGTGAACTGGCGCTGGTGGGCGATCTGGATGATTCCCGCGTTGTGTTCGGCAAGGATCCGGGTCAGGTCCGCCAAGGCGCCGGGGACGTCGGGCACGCCCACGCGCACGCGGGCGACGCGCTCGGTGCGCACCAGGCCACGCTGGATCACCGACGAAAGCGCCAGCAGATCGATATTGCCGCCGCACAGCACCGTGCCCACACAACGGTCGCGGAAGCGGTCCGGGTGGGCGAACAGGGCGGCCAGCCCGGCGGCGCCTGCGCCTTCCACCACGGTCTTCTCGATTTCCAGCAGCTGCAGGATCGCCTGTTCGAGATCGGGTTCGTCCACCAGCACGACGTCGGCAACCAGATCACGGATCAGTGGCAGCGTCCGCTTCCCCGGCACCTTGACGGCAATGCCCTCGGCGATGGTCGGTGGCCCCGTGGCGATGGTTTCGCCCGCCAGCGCCTGTTTCACGGCCGGGAAGCGCCGGGTCTGGACGCCGATGATCTCGATGTCCGGCTTTAGCGCCTTGGCCGCCACCGCGATGCCGCCGATCAGCCCGCCGCCGCCAATGGGCACCACCAAGGTGTCCAGATCGGGAGCGTCGGCGAGCATTTCCAGGGCGATGGTGCCCTGGCCGGCGATGACGTGATCGTCATCGTAGGGGTGGACGAACACGTCGCCGCGGTCAGCGGCCAGGTGCTCGGCGTAAGCCCCGGCCTCGGCGACACCGCTACCCTCCAGGTGGACCTCGGCGCCGAACCGGCGGGTGTTGGTGACCTTGACGTTCGGGGTGTGCCGCGGCATGACGATGGTGGCGCGGATCCCCAGCCGTTGCGCGTGGTACGCCAGGGCCTGCGCATGGTTGCCGGCCGACATGGCGATCACGCCCCGGGCGCGTTCCTCGGGCGTCAGGGCCAAAAGCCGGTTCAGCGCGCCGCGCTCCTTGAAGGCGGCCGTGAACTGGTGGTTCTCGAACTTCAGGAACAGGTTGGTACCGGTCAGGGCGGAGAGCGTGTGGGAACGGTCACAGCGCGTGTGATGGACGCCGCCACGAATCGCGTCCGCCGCCTGTCGCACGGTGTCGATGGTCACGGCCATGCCAGGCTCCCAGGTGTCCGTCAGTGGTCCGCGGCCGCGTCCTGCCGCGCCTCCATGGGCGGCACTTCCCTGGGCCGTCTGTTGCCGTCCATGGCCACGTAGGTGAATACCCCGTCGGTGACCAGTAGTCGCTCACGGGCCCCGCCACCACGCAGCACCCAGGCCTGCACGTCCACCGTCATGGATGTCCGGCCGACGCGCTGCAGCGTGGCGTAACAGCACAGTACGTCACCCACGTACACGGGCAGATGGAACTTCATGGACTCCACCGCTACCGTGGCGACGCGACTGCCCGCATGCTCCGCCGCCAGCAGGCTGCCGCCCACATCCATCTGCGACAGCAGCCAGCCGCCGAAGATGTCACCGGACGGATTGGTGTCCGCCGGCATGGCCAGCGTGCGCAGCATGAGTTCGCCAGTCGGTGTTTCCGGGGCCATGCGCAGGTATCCTTCGTGATGGTGAACGCGTGTCCGTGTCATTGTAACGAAAGCATCGCTCCGGGACCGCTGCGCTTGCATCGGCCCGGTGGGTTGGCGACCCTGGCTCTGCGTCTTCACCCCGGAGTTCCGCCGTGCCCGTGTCCCGTCGTTGTCTGACTCTGCTCTGCTGCTGCCTGCTGGCGGGCCTCACTGCCTGTGCCACGGGGCCCGAGCGCACGCCGGCGCCGGAGCTGCTGGATCAGGTGCCGATTCCTTTCACGGAAGGGGTCCCCGTGGAGCAGGAGCGGCCGCCATTGCGGACCGAGGGGCTCGGCGAGGCCGAGCTCGGTGCGGTGACCCTTTATCGCGACAGTATCCGCGGCGTGGTCAACATCACCTCACTGAGCGCCTTTCGCACCCGCTTTGGTGGTGTTGTTCCTGGTGGCGGCACGGGTAGCGGCTTTATCATCGATCAGCGCGGCATCGTCGTGACCAACCACCACGTGGTCGAAGGCGGGCAGCGCCTGATCGTCACCCTGCACGATGGCAGTCACTATCGCGCCAGCGTGGTGGGGACCGACCCGGAACTGGACCTGGCCGTGCTGCGCTTCGACCCCCAGGGCCGTGAACTCACTACCCTGCGCAAGGGCAACAGTGACCACCTGCAGGTGGGGCAGGACGTGTTTGCCCTGGGCAATCCCTTCGGCCTGGAGGGTACCCTGACCCGGGGCGTTGTCTCCGGGCTCAATCGCCCGGTGCGCATCCCCTCGGGCTTCATCATCCGGGATCTGATCCAGACCGACGCCGCGATCAATCCGGGCAATTCCGGTGGGCCGCTGCTGGATTCCCGCGGCCGGGTCGTCGGGGTGAACACCATGATGATTTCGCCGTCTCATGGTAGCGTGGGGATTGGCATGGCAGTGCCCGTCAACGCCGTGGACCGCATCGTCGAGCAGATTCTGGCGGAGGGACAGGTGCGGCGCGGCTGGATTGCCATCCAGGGCGTGGCACTGTCGCCGCGCCTGGCCGCCGCCGGCGGGCTGCCGGTGAACCAGGGCATTCTGATCACCGCCGTTAGCCCGGGGAGCGCTGCCGCGGAGGCGGGGCTGCGTGGCGGCGACGCTGACCGCATGCTGCGTTATGGCCCGCACCGGGTGCCCCAGGGCGGCGATGTACTGCTGGAAGTCAACGGCGAGCGCGTCACCGGCGTCGCCGACCTGCTCGCCAGTCTGGAGGCGACCCGCCCCGGTGACGAGGCCGACCTCACACTGCTGCGAAACGGTCAACGTCGGCAGGTCAGTGTTACGTTGACGGAACGACCGGACGCGCGCCGATGACTGCGCGCCGACCCGCGCCTGTGATGCGCCCCGGCTGACGGTGGCGCCAGGACCCTGAGAGAGGATTCCGCAAATCATGACTGAAAACCGGAGCGATAGCTTCCCCTGGTGGCAAAGCCGGCGGGTGCGCCTGTTGGGTGGTGCCGCACTGGGGATTGCGGCAACGGTGCTGATTGCCGGCTGGATGTTGCTGCAGCAGCGTGAGACTCCGCCACCGGCGGCGCTGATCGACGAGGACGAGGAACTGCCGGAGGAGATTCCGGAGCTGCCCGCCGACATTACCTACGGTGAACGCCAGGACATTCTGCCGCCCATGGTCCGCATTGAAGCGGAGTCCGTGGCGGACCTGGAACTGGCTTTCGAGAGGTTCGGCTACCAGTGGCCGCCTGGCGGCGAAGTGCCGGCGCTATCCGTGGTCAGCTTTCCGCCCCTGGGCGATCTGACCGTGGATGAGCGTCGCGCCGTATTCTTCCGCACCCTGCTGCCCCTGGTGGTGGCCGAGAACCAGATCATGCTTGCCACCCGGGAGGCCATTGCCGACGCCTACGCCGACGGCAGCATCGATTCCGATTCCCGGGAGGAGCGCCTGCTCCAGACACTGGCATCGCGGTTCCGCGTGGACGGTGACGTGAACGACGCCGCATTCCGGGACGAGCTGCTGCGTCGGGTGGACGTGGTGCCGCCAAGCATGGCGCTGGCCCAGGCCGCCAACGAGAGTGGCTGGGGCCAGTCCCGGTTCACGCGGGAGGCCAACAACCTGTTCGGTGTCTGGACCTGGCAGGAGGATCGCGGCATCGTACCCGAGCGCCGCGCCGCGGGGGCAACGCATTTTGTGCGCGTGTTCCCGGATTTACGCGCCTCGGTGCGCAATTATCTCTATACGATCAACGTGGGTAACGCCTACAGCGGGCTGCGTGACGTGCGCGAAAACCTGCGAGCTCGTGGCGAAGCCCTGACCGGGATGCGGTTGGCGGAGGGGCTGGAGCAGTACTCCGAACGCGGAGAGGCGTACGTCGCCGAGATTCAGAGCATGATCCGCAGCAATCAGCTGGAAGAGATGGAGACACCGGAACTGGTTCCGGTAGACGTTCAGCGGCTGCTGGAGGCTCCGGTCGACCCCCTGAACTGAACGGATCTGGCGCCGGGGACTCAAAGAGAACGCGGGACTTGCTCAGCGCTTCCTCAGCCACCTGCAATCCGAGCCAGGCCAGATCTCCGGGAGGTCCTTGTCTTGATGTTGCTGCGACGGCCTTCCGGACTTCCCCGGTCATGCCTGTTGGTTCTTGCCGCCATGCTGGTTCTGCCGGGTTGTGATGGCGACTCGGGCACCACCAGCGAACCCGAGGGAGATGATCCCACGACGCCCGTCGCAGCCGCCGAGGTTCAGCCTCGGGAGCTGGCGCGGGAGTTGTCCATGGCCGCCACGGTCCAGCCCCGGGTGCGGATCCGCCTTGCCAGCCGTGCCCACGGTACCCTCGATGAAGTCCACCCCGAGATCGGCGACTCGGTGGCCGAGGGTGATGTGCTGGCGCGGCTTGACGTCTCCGAGGAGCAGGCGGAGCTGGACCGGGCGCGTGCGCAGGAGGAGGATGCCCGTCGCCAGTACGAGCGCACCCGTGAGCTGCGTGCGGATGGCGTGGCCAGCGCCGCGGAACTCCAGCGCGACGAGGTGCTGCTGGAAGTCGCGGAAAGCGAGCGTCGGCTGTGGCAGAGCCGGGTGGCGTTCGGGGAAGTCCGGGCGCCCCGGGATGCGGTGATCACGGCCCGTTACGTCGAGCCCGGAGAAGCGGTGGATGCCCGGCAGACGCTGTTCGAACTGGCGGCCATGGACGAGTTGGTGCTGCGGCCAGGCGTGAGTGAGCTGGACGTGACCCACCTGTTGCCGGGCATGGAGGTGCCGGTCCGGCTGGATGCCCTGCCCGGCAATACCGTGGACGCGGAAATCCGGCGCATCTTTCCCATGGCGGCAGTCGACAGCCGGCTCGTCACCGTGGAGATTGCGCTGCCGGACGACGCCTTCGAACAGGGGGTTCGCCCCGGTTACCTGGCGCGTGTCCGTATGGCGATCGACGAGCGGGAGGGGGTACTGGCCGTCCCTGTGGACGCCGTGGGCGAGCGCGACGGCCAGCCGGTGGTGCTCGTCATCGATGATGATCGCCTGGTCCAGCGCGCGGTGGAGCCAGGCGTCAGCCGCGGGCGCTGGACGGAGATCCTGTCCGGCCTGGACGAAGGTGATGTCGTGCTCGCCAGCAATCCCGGTGAACTCCAGGAAGGCGATGCGGTGCGCATCGTCACCTGGCGCGGCAGTGAGCCCGAATAAGTGGTGATGGAACGTATCACGCGCTACCGGCGCAGCCCGGCCAATGCCGCCATTCGGCGGCCAGTGGGAACGCTGGCCCTGGCGTCGGTGGTTTTCGTTCTGGGCCTGTTCTTTCTGGACCGCCTGCCGGTGGATCTGCTGCCCCATGTGGAATACCCGCAGATCCGCGTGACCGTGAACTATCCGGGCACCGCGCCGGAGGTTATGGAAGAGCAGGTCACCCGGGTGCTCGAACGGCAGCTGGCCGCCACGGAGAATCTGGTTACCATCGACAGCCGGGCTTCCCAGGGGCGTACCAACGTCAATCTCATCTTCGAATACGGCACCGATCTGGACGTTGCCCTGCAGGATGCCTCCCGCTACCTGGAGCTGGCGCGCACCCAGTTGCCGGTGGGTATCGAACCGCCGCGGCTATACAAGTTCGATGCCGCCCAGGATGCCGTGTGGCAGGCCGGATTCAGTTCCAGCGTGCGCTCCGAGGTGGAGGTGCGGGACTGGGTGGACACCGAACTGATCCCGCAGCTGATCGCCATTCACGGTGTCTCCGGCGTGGAGGCGGCCGGCGGCCAGGAGCGGGAAATGGAGGTGATCCTCGACCAGACCCGGTTGCGCTCCTACGGCATGGGGTTCGCCGACGTGGTGGACGCCCTGGCCATGGAGAATGCCGATATCGCCGCCGGCTGGGTGACCTCCGAGACCTTTGACGTCATGGCCAAGACCGACGGCCTGTTCACCGGCCCGGATGACATCCGCGACGTGCTGCTGCCCATGCCTGCGAATCAGTCGCAGCATGTGCGCGTCTCCGACGTGGCGGAAGTTCGCGACGGCCATCGGGAGCCTCGGGTCCTGGCGCGCCTCAACGGCGTCAGTGCGGCGCAGGTCTCCGCATTCAAGCTGCCCGAGGCCAACACCGTCGAGGTAGTGGACGACCTCAATGCCACCCTGGGTCGCCTGGAGCGCAGTGGCTTCATTCCCGAGGACATCGACTACCAGCTCACCCACGACCCGTCCTACTTCGTTCGCGGCGCAGTGGGCGCCGTGGGCACTGCTGCCGTGCTTGGCGGCACCCTGGCGATGCTGATGGTGCTGCTGTTTCTGGGCAGCCTGCGCAAGGCCTTCGTGATTGGCCTGTCCATACCCATCGCCGTCATGGCCACGTTCGCGATGATGGGCGCCAGTGGCCTGACCCTGAACGTGATCAGCCTGGGGGGGCTGGCGCTGGGCGTGGGCCTGCTGCTGGACAACGCCATCGTGATGCTGGAGAACATCTCCCGCCATCAGAACAAGTTGGGGAAGGCCTCCCGCGATGCCGCGCACGATGGCTCCCGGGAGGTCATTTCCGCGATCACCGCCGGCACTGCCACCAACCTGGCGGCGGTGCTGCCGTTCCTGTTGGTCACCGGTATTGCAGCGCTGATCTTCCGGGAACTGATTCTCACCATCTCCTTCGCCATCGTCGCCACGCTGGCGGCTGCGGTGACGCTGGTGCCGATGCTGGCGGCGCTTCTTGGCGGCGTCCGGTTCCGCAGTCATCTTGGCAGCACGGCGCCGTTCCGGGGGTTCAACTGGCTGATCGACCGGCTGCGAAGCGGTTACCGGCGTGTCATGCCCGGGGTGCTGCGCTGGCGCTGGGGTGTGCTGGCGACGGCGGGGCTGGGGCTGGCGGTGTCTGTTCCGGTGTTCCAGGATCTCGGCACCGAGTTCCTGCCCCAGGTGGACGACGGCAACGTGGACGTGCGCCTGTTCCTGCCGCCAGGCACTTCGCCGTCGGAGACCGATGCCTACAAGCGGAAGGTGGAACGCGAACTGGCGGACATGCCGCACGTGGACAGCATGTTCACCATTGTCGGTGGCCATTTCTCTGGCGGCATCATCAACGAGCGCCCTGCAACGGCGCGCAGCAGCGTCCAGCTCAGCCACGCCAGGGAGCGCCCGGACATGCCCGCCGGTCAATGGGTGGAAGAGGCACAGCGGCGGCTCGAGACGCTGGATATCCCCGGTGCGCGGTTCCGCGTGCGTCCGCCGCGCATCGATGGCCTGCGTTTCGCCACCTGGGGCGACGATCTCACCGTCGGCGTGGTCGGCGACGATCTGGACATCATGCGTGAGCGGGCCCGGGAGATCGTCTCGCGCCTGGATGGCATTGCCGGGCTGGAGGGGGTGGAACTGACCCGCGAGGACGAGAGCCCCATGCTCAGTATCCAGGTGGATCGGGACCGTGCGGCGGATCTGGGACTGCGTGTTTCGGAGGTGGGCCAGGCGGTCCGGCAGGCGGTGGACGGCGCGGTGCCCACCCGGTTTCTGAGCAGCAACCAGGAGTACGACGTCCGCGTGCGCCTGCCCCGGGAGGAGGTGCAGGACACGGACACCCTGGGCGAGCTGCTGCTGTTCCGCCACAACGGCGAACCGGTCCAGCTGCGGGACGTGGCCTCCTTCAGCATGGGTGACAGCCCGGCCCACATCGAGCGGGAGAACCAGAGCCGGCTGGTGCGTGTGGGCGCCGATATCAACACCGACGTCAACGACGTGGGCAGTATCATGGCGGAGGTGGACGAGCGTCTGGAGGGGCTGGAACTGCCTGACGGCTACAGCCTGATCTACGGCGGCCAGTGGGAGACCATCCAGGAGACGAATCGCGAGCTGGGCATGGTGATCCTGCTGGCGGTGTTCCTGGTCTTCGTGGTGCTTGCCGTGCAGTACGAGCGGCTGAGCAATCCGCTGGTGATCATCAGCGCCGCGCCGCTGTCCATGATCGGCGTCACCGCAATCCTCTGGGCGACCGGCACCATTGTCTCCGCGCCGGTGCTGATCGGCATGATCCTGCTGATCGGGATCGTCGTGAACAACGCCATCCTGCTGGTGGAATACATCGAGATCGGCCGGCGCAACCACGGGTTCTCGGTGGCCCGGGCCACGGTGGCCGCCGGTGGCCTGCGGCTGCGGCCCATCCTGATGACCACGTTGACAACCGTGCTGGGAATGGCGCCGCTGGCCGTGGGCATGGGGGCCGGTACGGAGATCATGCAGCCGATGGCAGTTGCCGTGATCGGCGGGTTGCTCATGGGCATGCTGCTGACGCTGGTGGTGGTACCGTGTCTGTACCTGGTCATTGACGGAGTCGCCATGCGTCTCAAGGGCTGGCTCACCGGGCGCGGTCCCGAGGCGGCGTGCGCATAGGCGATCTCCCTGATCGGGTGCGTGCGGACACGGCAACGGGAGAAAGGGCGGATGCCGCTGACAATGGCGAAGGACACCATCACGGTGTTCACCGGCACCGTGCGCCTGTGGCTGGAGCGCAACGCCTTTGCCTATGCCGGGGCGCTGGCGTTCTACACCCTGTTCTCTCTGGCCCCAGTGATGATCATTGCCATCGCCATCATTGGTGTGGTGCTGGGAGCCGACGCTGCCGAGGGCAAGATCGTCAGCCAGTTGCAGGGCGTTATCGGCAGTGAGGCCGCTGCGGCTGTGGAGCAGACCGTGGCCGCTTCGCGCCTGGAAGAAGCGGGCTGGTTGCCCACCCTGGTGGGCATCGCCGCGATGGTGGTCGGTGCGACCACCGTGTTCGCGCAAATGCAGCTGTCCCTGAACGCCATCTGGGGGGTGGTGGCCCGGCCGACCCGTAGTGGCCTGCTGATCCTGCTCAAGAACCGCCTGCTGTCGCTGGCGGTGGTGCTGGTGATCGGCTTCGTGATGCTCGTGTCGCTGCTGTTTACCGTCGTGCTGCGGGCGGTCATCCGTTTCGCCGAGGAGTGGCTGCCGGTGCATGCCGGTGCCGTTGCGGTCACCGAGTTCCTCATCTCCCTGGCGCTGATCACCCTGCTGTTTGCCATGATCTTCCGCATTCTGCCTGACGTGGTGCTGAGCTGGCGGGACGTGATCCCCGGGGCGGTGGTCACCGCCGTGCTGTTCGTGCTGGGGCGCTACATCATTGCCACCTACCTGACGCTGGCTGCTCCCGCCTCGCCCTACGGAGCTGCAGGCTCGCTGGTGTTGCTGCTGTTGTGGGTTTACTACTCATCGTTGATCCTGTTGTTCGGGGCCGCGTTTACCAAGACTCTGCTGCTGCATCGCGGTGGCCGGGTGGTGCCCCGTAACCTGGCGGTCTGCGTGCGCAATGAACTGGTAGAAGAGTAGGCTGGAGCAGGGTTGCAGCCGTGAGCATCTCCGAGCATCCGGAATACGACGGTCATGAACAGGTGAGCTTCGGCCACGACGCGGCCACCGGTCTGCGTGCCATCGTGGCCGTGCACAATACACGCCTGGGGCCTGGGCTGGGTGGCCTGCGCATGTGGCCGTACGCCTCGGAAACGGAGGCGATCACCGATGTGTTGCGCCTGTCCCGCGGCATGACCTACAAGAATGCCATGGCCGGTCTGGCCCACGGCGGCGGCAAGGCGGTCATTGTCGGGGACCCGCGCCGCCACAAGACACCGGAGCTCATGCGCGCCATGGGCCGGTTCGTCCAGCGCCAGGCGGGCTGTTACATCACCGCCGAGGACTCCGGCATCAGCGTGCCGGACCTGCAGACCCTGGCGGAGGAAACCCGCTTTGTCACTGGTGTGAAGGCGACTCAGGGGCCTGGTGGCGAGCTGCTCACCGGCGATCCGTCGCCGGCAACGGCGCTCGGAGTGTTCACGGGGATTCGCACGGCGGTCCGGCACGCCCTGGGGCGGGAGGATCTGCACGGGCTGACCGTGGCCATCCAGGGGCTCGGCAGTGTCGGCTTCCGGCTGGCGGCGCACCTGCACGAGGCCGGCGCCGCGCTGCTGGTCAGTGACATCGATCCGGCACCGGTGGAACGCGCCCGGGAGGCGTTCGGGGCGCAGATCGCCAGTGTTGACGCCATCCACGCCGCCAGCGCCGACATCTATGCGCCGTGTGCCATGGGCGCAGCCATCAATGACCACACCCTGCCGTCGCTGCAGGCCGGACTCGTGGCGGGGGCCGCCAACAACCAGCTTCAGCGTCCGGAACACGGGCGGGGGCTGCACCGCCGCGGTATCCTCTATGCGCCGGATTACGTCATCAACGCCGGCGGTGTTATCGACGTGGGCGCCCAGTGGGCCGCCTACGACGCCACCCAGGTGCGCCAGCGGGTGCTGGCCATCGGTGACACCCTGGACCAGGTGTTCCGGGAGGCAGCTGCCACGGGCGAGCCGCCGGAGGTGATTGCCGACCGCATGGCGGAGCGCCGGTTTCGGGTGCCGTGATGCCGTGCGGGGCGTCGTGTTGCGGTGGGAGTGTGATGTCCTGGTGGGAATACGGTGCATCAAGATGCACCCTACGGGCGTATTCCGTTTGCCTTGAAGACCGGTGATGCTGTGCAACGGGGGCTGTCACGCGGGAATCAGGCGGTGGATCAGGGTGTAGCACATGGCCAGCACGTCGTCCGCCTGGGCTGTGGCACGCGTAGGGTGCATCTTGATGCACCGCCAAAACGGTCCGCCAACAGAAAGGGGCTGCAACTGCAGCCCCCTACATAATCGACGACTGACCCTTCCGCCTCAGTCGTCCGCCTCGTACCCGAGGTTCGGCGCCAGCCAACTCTCCATCTCGCGCTTGGACATGCCCTTGCGCTTGGCGTAGTCCTCTACCTGATCCTGGTAGATGTTGCCCAGGCCGAAGTAGCGGCTCTCCGGATGGCCGATATAGATGCCGCTGACCGCCGCCGTGGGTACCATGGCCTTGCTCTCGGTGAGCTCCAGGCCGATGCGCTCGTCCGGCTTGAGCAGATCCCAGAGCAGATCCTTCTCGGTGTGGTCCGGGCAGGCGGGGTAGCCGGCGGCCGGGCGGATGCCCTGGTACCTTTCCTTGATGAGGTCCTCGTTGGCCAGGTCCTCGTCCGGCTGGTAGCCCCAGTCTTCCTTGCGCACCTTCTCGTGCAGGCACTCGGCGAAGGCTTCGGCCAGGCGGTCGGCCAGGGCCTTGACCATGATGCTGTTGTAGTCATCGTGGTCCGCCTCGAAGCGCTGGATGTGCTCGTCGATGCCGATGCCGGCAGTGCAGGCAAAGGCGCCCATGTAGTCCTTCTTGCCGCTCTCCTTCGGCGCCACGTAGTCCGATAGCGCCTGGTTCGGCCGCCCCTCGGGCTTCTCGTTCTGCTGGCGCAGGTGATGGAGGGTCATGAGTTCCTCGGTGCGCGAGTCGTCGGTGTAGAGCACCGTGTCGTCGCCCACTGCGTTGGCCGGCCACAGGCCGTAGACGGCCCGCGCGGTGACCCACTTCTCATTGACCATCTGCTCCAGCATCTTCTGGGCGTCCTCGAACAG
>SLMR01000077.1 GCA_007133445.1 Aquisalimonas sp.
ACGCCGTCTTCCGGAGCCCGCCGTGAGCGACACCCGAGAACTGATCGACCGCGCCATGTCCCGGCTGCCGCAGAACCTGCGCAACCAGGTGGTGGAGTGGCTGGCGGACTACCAGGACGTGGGTGAGCTGCCGGATTCCGACCTGGCGCTGCAGTCCCTGCCCACGGTCTGGGCATGCAGCCCCTTCGTCGCCGGCTCCTGCATGCGCAACCCGGACCTGCTTGCGGATCTGGTGGCGAGCGGCGATCTTGAGCGCCAGTACGACGACGGCGAGTACCCGGCGCGCCTGGCCGAGTACCTGAAGGACATCACCGAGGAGGACGCGCTGAACAGCGCATTGCGCCGCTTCCGCCGCCGGGAGATGGTGCGGATCGCCTGGCGGGACCTCGCCGGCTGGGCCGGGCTCCAGGAGACCCTGCGCGAGCTCTCCGACCACGCCGACGCCTGCATCGACGGCGCTCTCGCGTGGCACCGGGCCTGGCTTGAAGAGCGTTTCGGGACACCGCGCAACGCCAGCGGCGAGCCCGTGGGGTTCTACGTGCTGGGCATGGGCAAGCTCGGTGGCCGGGAACTGAACTACTCCTCCGACATCGACCTCATCTTCGGCTATACCGAGCCCGGCGAGACGGACGGCGAGCGCAAGGCGCTGGACAACCAGCAGTACTTCACCCGTCTGGGGCAGAAACTGATCAACTCCCTCAACGCCCGGATGGTGGAAGGGTTCGTCTTCCGGGTGGACATGCGCCTGCGCCCCTATGGCGACTCCGGGCCGCTCGTTATGCACACCGACCAGCTCGAGACCTACTACGAATCCCAGGGTCGCGAATGGGAGCGCTACGCCATGATCAAGGCCCGGGTGGTGGGTGGCGATCAGGAGGCGGGCGAGGTACTGCTCAAGGCCTTGCGCCCGTTCGTCTACCGGCGCTATCTCGATTACGGGGCCCTCGAGTCCCTCCGCGAGATGAAGGCCATGATCGCCGCCGAGGTGAAGCGTCGGCGGCTGGAGCACAACATTAAGCTCGGTGCCGGCGGTATCCGCGAGGTCGAGTTCGTCGGCCAGGCCTTCCAGCTTATCCGCGGCGGGCGCGAGCGCGGCCTGCAGGAGCGCAGCATCATCCGTGTCCTGGAGTACCTGGGCCAGCACAACGCCCTGCCGGGATTCGCGGTGCGGCAGCTCCTGGAGGGGTACGAGTTCCTGCGGCGCACCGAGAACCGCCTCCAGGCCATCAACGACAAGCAGACCCACGAACTCCCGGAGGACCCGCTGGACCAGCAGCGCATCGCCTACGGCATGGGCGTGGACCGCTGGGAGACGTTCAAGGAGCGCCTGGACGGCGTGCGCCGCCACGTCCATGACCACTTCGAGCAGGTATTCACGGCCCCGCAGGCGGAACAGGACAACGGCCACACCGCCGGGGACGAGGTGGATATCGGAGAAGTGTGGATGGCGGCGGTGACCGGCGACCGCGCCTGCGAAGTGCTCGCCGCCAACGGTTTCGAGGACCCGCAGGACTGCCTTGCGCGCCTGGAGACCTTTCGCAACGGTGCCCACTGCCGTGCCCTCACGGAGACAGGGCGTGGCCGGTTGAACAGGCTCATGCCGCTGCTGCTGGGGGCGATCGCCGCCAGTGAGTACCCGGACGCCACCCTGGCCCGCGTGCTGGACCTGCTGGAGGCCATCGTCCGCCGGACCGCCTATCTGGCATTGCTGGTCGAACACCCGATGGCGCTGTCCCAGCTGGTCAAGCTCTGCTCCGCCAGCCCCTGGATCGCCCGGCACCTCTCCCGCTATCCCATGCTGCTGGATGAGCTGCTTGACCCGCGCACCCTGTATGCGCCGCTACGCCGTCAGGCTCTCGCCCAGGAGCTGCGCGAGCGGCTGGACGCCTACCCGGGTGATGACCTGGAGCAGCGCATGGAGGTGCTGCGGCAGTTCAAGCAGGCCAACATGCTGCGGGTGGCGGCCTCGGATATCGCGGGGGTCACGCCGTTGATGGTGGTGAGCGACCACCTGGTGGACATCGCCGAGGTGGTGCTCGGGGAGACCCTGGAGCTGGCCTGGAGCCACCTGGAAGCGCGTCATGGGCGGCCCACCTGCCAGGTCGACGGCGAGGAGTACCACCCGGGCTTCGGCATCGTTGGCTACGGCAAGCTGGGCGGCCTGGAGCTGGGCTACGGTTCCGATCTGGACCTGGTGTTCCTGCACGAAAGCCGTGGCGAGCAGCAGGTCACGAACGGCGAGCGCCAGGTGGACAACAACGTCTTTTTCATGCGCCTGGCCCAACGCATCATCCACATCCTGGGGGCCACCATGGCCGGCGGCGTGCTCTACGAGGCGGATACCCGCCTGCGGCCCAGCGGGCGCGCCGGGCTGCTGGCCACCAGCCTGGACGCCTACCACGAATACCAGCGCGAACAGGCCTGGACCTGGGAGCACCAGGCGCTGGTGCGGGCGCGTTTCGTGGTGGGGTCGGAGGTGCTGAGTGAGGGGTTCGGTGCCGTACGCCGGGAAATGCTGACCCGCGAACGGGATCCCGACGTGCTGCGTCGGGAGGTTCGCGACATGCGCGAGCGCATGCGCGAGCAGAAGGGCAGCAAGGATCCCTCGCAATTCCACATCAAGCAGGACCGGGGCGGTATCGCGGATATCGAATTTATGGTGCAATATGGCGTCCTGTCAGGGGCCGCGCGCGCGCCCCGACTGCTGCGTTATACCGATAACATCCGCCTGCTCGGCGAGCTCAGTGATGTGGGCTGGATGAGCCAGGACGACGCCGGGTTGCTGGTCGACGCCTATCGCACCTACCGCACGCGGGTGCACCACCTGACGCTGCAGGAAGCCCCTGCCGTCGTGCCGGAAGAGACCTTCCGGGAACTCAGTGGCGAGGTCGCCGCGATCTGGCATCGCTTCATGGACGACTGACAACCGTCGGCGCTTCTGTGCGCCGGCCTCGGCAAGCCAACACGAACCCGCAACGCTGGTGCGGGCAGAACAGTGCGAGGAGATCCGCCAATGGGCATGGATGATCGCGACGGCGTCATCTGGATGGACGGGGAGATGCTCCCCTGGCGCGATGCACGGGTGCACGTGCTTACCCACACCTTCCATTACGGCATGGGCGTCTTCGAGGGCATCCGCGCCTACAGGACCGAGCGCGGCACCGCGGTGTTCCGCCTGCGGGAGCACATCAAGCGCCTGTTCGACTCCGCCAAGATCCTCGGGATGAGCATTCCGTACACCCCGGAACAGATCACCGAGGCGAGCCTGCAGTGCATTCGCGAGAACAAGCTCGAGAGCGCCTACATCCGCCCCATGTGCTTCCTGGGCTCCGAGGGCATGGGCCTGCACGCCGACAGTCTCAAGACCCACGCCATGGTGGCCACCTGGGAGTGGGGCGCGTACCTGGGTGCCGAGAACATCGAGCGCGGCATCCGCATCAAGACGTCGTCCTTCGCCCGGCACTACGTGAACTCCACCATGTGCCGCGCCAAGGCCAACGGCAACTACATCAACTCCATGATGGCGCTGAAGGAGGCCACCGACGCCGGCTTCGACGAAGCGCTGCTGCTGGATACCGACGGCTACGTCTGCGAGGGCTCCGGCGAGAACTTCTTCATGGTGCGCGACGGCGTGCTCTACACGCCCGAGCTGGCCGCCGCCCTGGAAGGCATCACCCGCGACACGGTGCTGCAGCTCGCCCGGGACATCGACCTGCCCGTGCGCGAGAAGCGCATCACCCGGGATGAGGTCTACACCGCCGACGAGGCCTTCTTCACCGGAACTGCGGCGGAAGTCACGCCCATCCGGGAGCTGGACAACCGCACCATCGGTAACGGCAAGCGCGGGCCTATCACCGAGCGGCTGCAGTCCATGTACTTCGACCAGGTGGAAGGGCGCCGCGATGCCTACGAAGAGTGGCTGACCTTCGTCTGAACCGACGCCGGGAGGAACAACCGTGGCCGACCCCCAGACCCACGACCGCAAAGACCTGATCCAGCCCAACGCCGCCAACCGCTACGAGGTGAGCAAGGCGGATCTGCCGCTGTCCTGCCCCATGCCGGGCATGTACCTGTGGAACTCCCACCCCAAGGTCTACCTGCCCATCCACGAAACGGGCGAGTCCAAGTGCCCCTACTGCGGCGCCGAGTTCGTCCTCAAGGGCTTCAACCCCAACGACCCGGAGATCGAGCGGCTGGGGCGACGGGACGTCTGACGGCGCCCTACGCCTCCTGAAACTGCTGCCCATGCAGGAACGCGTAATGCCCGTTCCGGGCCAGCAGCTCCTGATGGGTGCCGGTCTCCACGATCCGACCACCGTCCAGCACTACGATCCGGTCCGCATCCTCGATGGTGGACAACCGATGCGCGATCACAAGGGTGGTTCGGGACTTCATCAGCCGATCCAGCGCGTCCTGAATCATCTGTTCCGACTCGGAGTCCAGCGCTGACGTCGCCTCGTCGAGAATGAGGATCGGCGCGTCCTTGATCAGCGCCCGGGCGATGGCCAGGCGCTGCCGCTGACCGCCGGAGAGCATCACGCCGTCGTCGCCGATGACGGTATCGAAGCCATCCGGCAGTGCCTCGATGAAGCCCAGCGCGTTGGCAGATCGTGCGGCGGCTTCCAGTTGCTCCCGCGTTGCCTTCTCCGGCATGCCGTAGGCGATGTTGTTGGCCACCGTGTCGTTGAACAGCACCACCTGCTGCGTGACCAGCGCGATCTGATCGCGCAGATCCTTGAGCCGGTAGGCATCAATGGGCTGTCCGTCCAGTGTGATTCTGCCCGAGGTGGGCTCATAGAACCGTGGCAGCAGGCTGGCAATCGTGCTCTTGCCGCTGCCGGAACGCCCCACCAGTGCGACGGTTTCCCCGGGCCGGATCTCGAACGAGATGTCCTGGAGGACGTCCGACTTGCTGGATTCGTAACGGAACCCAACCTTGTCGTAGGCGATGTGGCCTTCGGCCCGCTCCAGGGGCGTATCGCCATCGTCACGTTCGGATTCGAGATCCAGCACCTCGAACAGGCTCTCACCGGCGGCGATGGCGCGCTGGATCTCCGAGTTGACCTTGACGATCTGTTTCAGTGGTGTGAGCAGCAGCGTCATCGCAGTGATGAACGACAGCAGCCCACCGGGGCTAATGGTCTCCATGACTGCTTCGCTGGTGGTCAGGAACAGCACGATGGCCAGGGCGATCACCGCGACCAGCTGGACCAGTGGCTGACTCATGGCCTTGACGCCGGTGTAGCGCAGTTGCTGGCGTTTGTGTCGGTCATTGATCCTGCGGAAACGGGCCGATTCGTAATCCGTGGCACCGAAGACCTTCACTTCGGCGTGACCACGCAACGTGTCCTCGGCAACCTG
>SLMR01000034.1 GCA_007133445.1 Aquisalimonas sp.
CGCTACTGCGTATAAGGTAGATTATGTTAAATGACGTCGAAACGCCTATCATAGGGATGGATTCCGGCCAATCACCGGCTGCACTTCTCTATGCATCAGTCATTCTTTAGGTAACTGCCCTTTCTTGAGGCTCGAACCATGCGCTCGTGGATAAGCCTGCTGGTGCCGGTGGCGGGATCTCTTGTTCTGGGTTTCACCGGCGCCCCGACATCGACGTACGCCTCGCCTTCATCGGGAGCGACTGATGCCGAACCGGACTTTCGCGGCACCCGGCTGTCGATCTCCCTGCCGGAACGGCCCCGCGCGACCAGGAATGCGATCAACAACCTTGCGGCGGAAACGGATCGCCGGGATGAGATTCTGGGCCATATTTCCGACGTCTTCGAGGTGCCAAAGGATCGGCTAGGCGTGGCCACCCCGGAGGTCGGTGACTACCAGCGTACCGAGTGGGAGCACTCCGTGCCCCTGCATTTCGACGCCGGGTACCGCTACTGCCGGACGCGGGTCTACGAGTACCACTATTTCGGCCACGGTGCTGCGGCCATGGATGCCGGTGATGACCACATTGATGTCCTTGCCTACCTGCATCCGGGCGCGTTGCGCCATCCGACGTTCTTCCGGATCGAGCTTGAACTGCTCACGGTTCGGGAGGATCTGGCGGGAACGGAATATAGTGACGGCGTCTGTCTGGAACCGCTGCAACCGTTCTACCAACGCTTCTGGGGGGATTGTTGCTGAGAGACGTTTCAGAGGCTCCGGAGCGTTCAGTCATGTTTCCAGTGGAGCGGTTGCCCGACTTGCACGCCCAGCGCTTCTGCGTCCCCTGCAGCCATTTCCAGCGCTGCAATCACCGGCCCCGGCGGTGCGGTCAGCCAGTTCTGGCCGGGTGTCATGCTGTCGACGGCCACGACGCCCCCGTCCGCGGACACGAAGACGATATCCAGGGCTGCGTGGACGTTGTCCATGTGAAAACGTGGCGTGGTCGGAGCGTCAAACAGGAAGAGCATCGGTGTGCGCGCGATGGCCTCGGGACACAGGTGCTGCATGCCGGCGTGCCGTTGCGCCGGGGTTTCCGCGATGAGGACGTTGACCTGTTGACCGCCTTCCAGCCGGATCACACCGCGGGCCATCGTCGTCAATGCGTCCGTAGTATCCACGCATGCCGTGTTTGGGGCCTTTGAAACGGACGCGGATGTGCCCGGGGGTTGCCCCGGGAGGAATGTGAGGGACAGGGCGGCAACCGCCGCCAGCCCGCACGAGGCGAACCGGCGGCGGATTGCGCCCGCGTTAGCCGCCGAACAGGCCGAGGGCATTGAGGAACACCAGGATCACGGCCGCCGGGGCGACGAAGCGTGTCACCACCAGCCACAGTTTGAATCCGGTGCCCTCCTCGCTCAGGCCCAGTTCCTGCGCCACGTTGTAGCGACGCATGTTCCAGCCCACGAACACGGCGATCAGCAGGCCGCCCAGAGGCAGCATGATGTCGTTGGAGACGAACTCCAGGGCATCGAAGATGTTCATGCCGGGCAGGAGGTTGAAGCCGCTCCAGATGTTGAGCGACAGCCCGCAGGCAATACCCAGCACCCAGATTGCGCCGGCGATGATGGCCGCCGCGCGCAGGCGACTGCCGCCCTGCTCCGTCAGGTACGCCGTGGCGGGCTCCAGCAGGGACATGCCGGAGGTGATCGCGGCCACGGACAGCAGGACGAAGAACAGGATGCCGAGTCCGAAGCCGAACGGGATTTCCCCGAACACGATGGGCAACGTCACGAACACCAGGCCAGCGCCCCCTTCGCCCGGGTCCATGCCCGCGGCGAACACGATGGGGAAGATGGCCAGCCCCGCCAGCAGCGCCGTCAGGGTGTCCATGCCAACGATCCAGCCGGCACTACGGGGAATGGATTCACGCTTGGGCAGATAGGCGCCATAGACCATGATCGCCCCCATGCCCAGGCTCAGGGTGAAGAAAGCCTGGCCCATGGCGGTCAGGATGGTGCCCGGTTCCACGGCACTGAAGTCCGGCTGGAACATGAAGACCATGGCTTCCTGGAACGCCCCGGAGGCCGCCATGCCGTAGCCGACCAGAAGAATCAGGATCACGAACAGCAACGGCATCAGCACAGTGACGGCCCGCTGCAGGCCCTTGCGCACCCCCGCTGCGATGATTACGAACAGCATCAGCATGAACAGGGTGTGCCACGCCACGATGTCCATCGGCCGGCTGATGAAGGTCTCGAACAGCTCACCGGCCGCGTCGGCGGTAATGCCCTGGAAGCTGCCCAGCAGCGACTGCAGCGTGTAGAACAGGGCCCAGCCGCCGACGACACTGTAGAAGGACAGGATCAGGAACCCGGCTGCCACGCCCAGCCAGCCGAGCAGGGACCACTGCCGGCTTCTTCCCTCATCCGTGGAAACAACCCGCAAACTGTTGATCGGGCTGCGTTTTCCCCGGCGCCCGATGGTGATCTCCGCAATCATGATGGGAAGCCCCACCAGGAGAATGCAGAGCAGGTAGATGATCACGAACGCGGCGCCGCCATGCTCGCCGACAAGATACGGAAACCGCCACAGATTGCCGAGGCCGACGGCCGAACCGGTCGCCGCCAGGATGAATATCAGTCCACTGGACCATTCGCCATGAATCGAACTGCGCGCTTCTGCCATGAATGATTCTCCTTATTAGAGGCTCGTTCGCAGCCGCGCTGCCGCCGGTCGGCAGTCAGCTCCCCCTGTGCACCCGGGTAATGTACCGGTCACCCCGGTTGTTGTGCCACCAGCATTGCGCAGTCGCGAAAGCCGCGGAAAGGATCACCGAGGCAGCCCTCCTCCCGATACACCACTGGTTTGAGGCCGGCGAAGAGGGTAAGCAACTCGCCGTCGGCCAGCAGGAAGTCGGGGTTCGAGGGGCCGGATCGCGTTACCCGTCTATGGCAGAACGTCTGGTAGAAGAGCAGACCTCCGGGCCTGAGCGCCGCCGCGATGGCGGGACACAGCGCACGGTTCAGGAAGGCCGTCACCACGATGACGTCGAAAGACCCTGCTTCGGGCGGAGCGGCGGTGACATCCCGTTGCCGTGCGGTCACTGCGAGGTCCATCTCCCGCGCGCCGGCGGCGGCAACCGCTGTCGCGGTCCCGGAGAGGTCCCACGCCTCCACGTCCAGACCGAGTCGTGCGAGCACGAAGGCATTGGCACCAAGGCCGGAGGCAAGATCCAGCGCTTTGCCACGCTTCGGTAGCAGATGGGTGTTCTCCGTCAGCACCGCGGCGGCGCGCTTGTCGAGCGGCGAAGCGCCCTTGTAGCGCTGGTCCCACCGGGTCGCGGTATCGTCGGTCATGACATGCCGCTCGCGCGGTGGCGGGACGGCGGGGGCTGTGGTGCGGGTGGCCGGACTCGAACCGGCACGGGCATGCGCCCAGCAGATTTTAAGTCTGCTATGTCTACCTGTTCCATCACACCCGCCGGATCAGGCTTTTCGCACCGCGCGCCAGTCGGCCTGGCCAGCGGCAGCCCGAGACGGCATGCGGGTCGAGAAAAGGATGGAGGCTCGGGCCGGAATCGAACCGACGTACGCGGATTTGCAGTCCGCTGCATCACCACTCTGCCACCGAGCCCTGTTTGTCGCGGGTCAGTCTAACATGCTCGCCGTGTGTGACCACGGGCGCCAGCCGCACACCGCAGCGAGCAGAAACAACAAACCCCGGCGGGAAAGCCGGGGTTTCGGGATCTGGAGCGGGAAACGAGACTCGAACTCGCGACCCCAACCTTGGCAAGGTTGTGCTCTACCAACTGAGCTATTCCCGCGTCAGGAGGCGCTATTCTAGTCCGGGCGTATGCCCTGTCAAGCCCCTTCGCGGTCCCCCTCCTTGGGTTCCTCCCCGAGCACGACCCAGGCAGCGCGAAGGTAGACGACCATGGACCACAGGGTCAGGCCCGCGGCGATATAGAGGAGCACCAGGCCCAGGGCGGACGTCGGCATGCCCAGCACCGGTTCACTGTAGAGAAGCATGATGATGGCGATCATCTGTGCCGCCGTCTTGAACTTGCCGATCACGCTGACCGCCACGGTGGCCCGTTTGCCCAGTTCCGCCATCCATTCCCGCAGTGCCGAGACCGCGATTTCCCGCCCGATGATCACTGCTGCAGGCAGCGCAAACCACGGTGATGGATTCACCGCCACCAGCGCCACCAGTGCCACGGCCACCATCAGTTTGTCCGCGACCGGGTCGAGAAAGGCACCGAAGGCGGATGTCTGTTCCCAGCGCCGGGCCAGGTAGCCGTCCAGCCAGTCGGTCACGGCCGCCAGCGCGAACACGAACGCCGCCACCGGGCCGGCCCAGCCCACCGGCAGGAAGAACACCAGTCCGAAGATGGGGATCATCACGATCCGTGCCAGTGTCAGGATGTTGGGGAGGTTCAGCTGCATACGGAATCAGTCCTTCGCGTCTCCGTGAAACGTATCGTACACGCGTTGCGCCAGCTCCCGGCTGATGCCCGGAACCCGTGCCAGGTCATCAACCCCTGCACGAGAAACCGCTTTCAAGCCTCCGAATTGTTTTAGGATATTCTGTCGGCGCTTGGGGCCGAGGCCGGGCACATCGTCGAGCTGCGAGCGCTGTCGCGCCTTGCCGCGCCGGGTCCGGTGGCCGGTGATGGCGAACCGGTGCGCCTCGTCGCGGATCTGCTGCAGCAGATGCAGTGCCACGGAATCCGGCGGCAGTATAACCGTTTCGTCCCGCTCCGGGAGATACAGTTTCTCTTCACCGGGTCGCCGGTCCGGGCCCTTGGAGATCCCGAGGACGGTGACACCATCGACCTGCAATTCCTCCAGCACCTCCACGGCCTGACGGACCTGGCCTGGCCCGCCATCGATGAGCAGCAGGTCCGGAATGCTGCCCTCGCCCCGCTTCAGCCGGAGATAGCGCCGCTCCAGGGCCTGACGCATGGCGGCGTAATCGTCGCCGGGTTCGATATCCGCGATATTGAAGCGCCGGTAGTCGGACTTCACCGGTCCTTCCTGGTCGAACACGACGCAGGAGGCCACCGTGGCTTCACCCCGGGTGTGGCTGATGTCGAAACACTCCATGCGTTCGGGGACGGCGTCCAGATCCAGCGCCTGCTGCAGTGCCTCCAGGCGCTGGCCCTGCCCCGCCTGGCGCGACGCTCTGCTCTGCAGTGCGCTGTGGGCATTGTTCACGGCCATTTCCAGCCAGCGCCGACGCTCTGATCGCGCGTGTTCAGGCCTATGACCCCGAGGTCGGTGGCGATCTGATCCGCCGCGCCTATGAGTTCTCCAAACTCCATCATCAGGGCCAGTTCCGCAAATCGGGCGAGCCCTATTAC
>SLMR01000420.1 GCA_007133445.1 Aquisalimonas sp.
CATCGCCGATCCACCACACCGCCACGCGGCGAAGCCGGGCGGACGGGGTTGGGGACGTTGCTTTGGACCCCATGCGCCGTCAAGGGCCGTAGGGTGCATCTTGATGCACCGCAAAAGCACCGGCCCGCCAAACCACCGTGCCGGCCAACCGCGATCCACTCTACCGTCCGATCGCCCGCCGCAGCGCCTCCGTCGCGCGGGTGAGATCCCCCTGCGCATACAGGCTGCCGCCGATCAGCATTATGGTATCGGCCCCGTACTGCTCGATCCAGCCTGCGGCGCGGTTCACGTCCATCCCGCCGCCAGGTGTGGGTGCGGCGGCGGAAAGGTTACCCATGGGGTAGCGCAGGCGGTGGTTGATGGCCTCGCAGGTGGCCAGGCTGAAGCCGAAGCGGCCGCCGGTGTTCGGGTAGATGGACGCGTCGGCGCCGGCCAGGCGGAAGAGGTCGCCGAGCAGCAGTTCGGGGGCGATGCCGTGGTCCGGCCGGAAGTAACTGCCGGTGAGCGCCGGGTGCGCCATCAGCGCCAGATCGTAGCGGTCGCGCAGGCAGCGCATGGCGTCCAGACCGGTGATCCAGGGGCTGATCAGCACCCCGCGGCAGCCCGCGTCCCGGGCCGTCGCCATGCGTTCCTCCAGCCGGTGCCAGGGCGCGGTGACGTTGGGGAAATACAGGCTGTTGCCGCCGGTCTCCGCGTTGGCGCGGGTGACGGCGTCCTGGCAGTGGGCGACCCGCTCCGCGAACGGCGCGTCCGCCTGATCCGCGACGCCGTGATCATCCTTGATGATGTCCATGCCGCCCAGGGCAAAATGGTAGGCGCGTTCCGCCAGCGCCGCGGCAGCCAGGCCCACGGGCTTGAGCGCGGTGCACAGCAGCGCTTCGCCTTGGGGCACGCCGGTGATCTCGCGCAGGCCGTCCATGCCGAACGCGGGGCCGCCCATGGGGCTGAGCAGTTCCTCCGGCCAGCGAATGTCAGTCAGCAGAATGCCGTCCTTCAGCGAGATGTTGCCGTAGAGCGTGTTCAGCAGTTGCGTCAGCTCGCCGCCGACGAGCGCCGGGTTGAAGCTGATGGTGGCCTCGTAGCGGTTGCCGGGTAGCGGGGAGAGGCGTTCCACCCGGCCTACGATGCGCTCCCGCAGTGCCTCCGGCACGCAGTCTGCGGGCAGTTCCACGGTCTGCTCCAGGGCGATGTCCCGGGCCTTGGCTTCGGCGTCTTCATCCGGCGCGCAGGTCAGCAGGTAATCCAACTGCAGGCGCTTATCCATTCGCGGTCTCCTTGGGTGTGGCCGGCGACGGCTTGCGGCCGCCCGAGCGGGTGGTGAGCACCCCGGCCAGTACCACCAGCAGCATGCCGATCAGCGTCGGCATGTCCAGGTATTCATTCCAGAATATCCAGCCATAGAGGGCGCCGAACACCACCGACACATAGGTGAACGGGCCGATCTGGCCGGCCGGCGCCAGCGCGTACGCCCGGGTGAGCAGCAGCTGCGCCGCCGTGGCGCAGCCACCCATGGCCAGCAGCCAGAGCAGGGCGCGGGGCTCGGGGGTCTGCCACGTCCACAGCAGCGGTACTGCCGAGATGATGGTGGCGAACACGCCGAACCAGAAGACGATGCGCACCGCCGGCTCGGTGCGGCTCATGCGCCGGATGGTGACCTTGGCCAGGCCGGCCAGAAAGGCGCCGATCAGGCCGATGATGGCGACCATCTGCACGCCCTCGGCATCCGGTTGCAGGATGAACGCCACACCCAGGAACCCCACGACAATGGCGACCTTCGCGGTGTTCGGGATGGTCTCCGACAGCCACAGCAGAGCGATTACGGGGATGAAGAACGGTGCGGTGAGCTTGAACAGCAGCGCCTCGGCCAGGGCCATGTGGGCGATGGTATAGAAGAAGCAGTACATGGCCGTCACGCCCACGGCGGCGCGCATGAAATGCAGGTGCGGCACGGACGTCTTCAGGCTCGCCCAGCCGTTGCGCAGCACCAGCGGCATCAGCACCAGCAGGCCGAACAGGTTGCGGAAGAACACCAGCATGGCCTCGGGCATGGTCTCCGCCAGCACCTTCACCGCCGCGCTCATGCTCGCCAGCAGGAACTCGGAGACGACGATGAACAGCGCGCCCAGAAGCAGGTTGCGTTGCATGGCGATGGTTGCCCGGGGAAAAGCGCGCAGTGTACCGCAATCGCGGGTGGTGCGGGGCCTCCCGGCATGCCCCTACCGCCGGCATGGCGGTCAATGGACCGTGTTTGCGGTGCATCGAGATGCACCCTACGCGGACAAGGCGGCTTCCGGGGCATCGCCTCGGTTGGCACGACGGTGGAACGTACCGTAGGGTGCATCTTGATGCACCTTCTCCCGACATGCCGGCCATGGTGGGTAATCGGGGCGTGTCATGCGGTGCATCGAGATGCACCCTACGTGAACGTCTCCGTATGGTGGGAGGCGGCACCCGTGGGGTCGTTCATTCGCCGTTCTCGTCGTCGCGGCGCACCGAGCGGGTCGCCGAGCGCACCTGGCCGTAATACCGCAGCGCCATGATGGGGGACCCCACCACCAGCACGGCCAGGATCACGAAGGCGATGAGCATGGCCCAGTCCGGCAGCAGGGGCCAGATCCAGGTGGCGAAGGCGTACAGCGCGAACACGTACAGGCCGACGAAGACGGCCGCCACGATTACTGCAATGAGCAACCGCATGCCTCGGCCCCGCTAGCGGAGGTCGTCCGCCTGCCACTCCATGAGCTTGCCGCGCACGTGGCCCAGGAACGGCCAGGCCACCAGGGACTGGGCGAAGCGCATGGTGGAGTTCTGGGCCTCGTCGGTCACCAGGCAGGCCTCCAGGTCCTCGGCGATACCGGTGACCTGCATGATCTCCTCCTCCAGCCGCTGCATGGCCTCCAGCGGGATCACGCCGTCGATATGGGTGACGTTCACGCGCTTGCCCCAGTAGCTGCTCGGCACGGCGGCGAGCATGAAGGGCTTGCTGTCGGCCTCCATCATGGCGTTCAGGTTCACCGGCAGGTTCAGCCCCGGCAGTGGCAGATCCGAGGGCGCCAGGACGATCTCCAGGTGGTAGCAGTTATTCGGTACCGGCCCGTCGTACTTCTGGTGCGCGAGCTGGCCGAGCTGGGTCTCGTGGATCTTCACCACCACGTCGGCGCTGGTCTTCTGGAAGTCGATCCACTGCTTGTACGCGGCCTCGCGGCGCTGGATCTCTGCCTCCAGCTCATCCGGGTCGTGGCCGCGGTAGGAGACATCCCGCTCGAACTTCCAGCGCCACTTCACGTCGCTGTCCGTATCCACGTACAGGGTGAAGTCGAGATGGGGCAGCAGGTGTTCGTAGAGCGCGTGCAGGCCCTCGATGATGACTACCGGCGTGGGCCGCACGATCTGCGGCGCATCGAAGCAGCCCGTCTGGTGGTTGTAGACCGGAATCTCCACCGGCCGGCCCTTGCGCAGGGCGCGCAGGTGTTCCTCGATCAGATCGAGGTGGTTGTTGGCCGGGTCCAGCGGCAGACGGCCGCTGCGCCGCCGCTGGGCGCGGTCCTCCCGGTGATAGCCGTCCAGCGGGATGGAGGTGACCAGGTCGTTCCCGAGCAGGCGGCGAATGCCGTGGGTGTAGGTGGTCTTGCCACTGCCGCTGTCCCCCGCCACGCCCAGCAGGAGCGGACGCCGTGCCGACTGCAGCATGCTGCGCAGGGGCAGGGCATCCACGTCATACTCGGGCGGGTTGTTGGTCATGGGCCGTACTCCTCGCCATGGCGGCGTGACATTTCACCGCAGGTTTCTTACCTTTGGGAACCTTTCCAGAATAACGCATCTCGGGGACATTCATGAGCCTGAAAACAACCGATCTCTGCGACGACCACTCGGACGACCTCTCCATCGCCACCCCCCTGTTCCGGGATTTCGGTGGCCGCCGCGCCTTCCACGGCACCATCAGCACCGTCAAGCTGTTTGAGGACAACTCCCTGGTGCGCGAGGCGCTGGGCGAGCCGGGTGAAGGCCGCGTTCTGGTGGTGGATGGCGGCGGCTCCATGCGCTGCGCCCTTCTGGGGGACAACCTGGCCGAGATGGGGCGGCAGAACGGCTGGTCCGGCATCGTGGTCTACGGCTGCATCCGCGATTCCGCGGACATCGCCGGCATGGACATTGGCGTCAAGGCGCTGAACACCCACCCGCTGAAGAGTGTCAAGCGGGGAGAGGGCGAGCGGGATGTCTCGGTCACCTTCGCCGGCATTACCATTCGGGCCGGGTACTATCTCTATGCCGACGAGGACGGCATCGTGGTGGCGCCGGAGGCGCTGCATAACAACTGACACCAAAAGGGGAGTAGAGCATGGATCAGCCTATTCGCACGCTGCTGGAGAAGCGACCCGGCGACCTGCACACCGTGGAACGCAACGCCACCGTGGCCGACGCGGTACGGGCCATGAACGAAGCCCGCGTGGGCGCTGTCGTGGTCATGGACCAAGGCCGTCTGGCCGGGATCTTCACCGAACGGGACGTGCTGCGGCGGGTGGTGGAGAGCCACCGCGATGCCGATCAGACGCCGGTGGCAGACGTGATGACCAGCGACGTGGTCGTCATCAAGCCCACGGATACCGTGCAGCACGCCATGGTGCTGGTGAACACCCGCAACTGCCGGCATCTGCCCGTCATGGACGGTGACACCCTGATCGGCATGGTCTCCGTGCGCGATCTCATCGGCGCCGTTGTTGATGGCCAGGAACATCGCATCGCCGAACTCACCGACTACATCTACGGTGGCTACGGCCTGCAGGCCCGTGTCGATGCATGAGTGACGAGGGCGTCCGTGTGGACAAATGGCTCTGGGCGGCGCGGTTCTTCAAAACCCGCCGCCTGGCCACGGAAGCCATCCAGGGCGGCAAGGTGGAGCTGAACGACAGCCGCGCCAAGCCCGCCAAACTGGTACGCCCCGGCGACGAGCTGCGGGTGCGCAAGGACGCCTACGAGTTCCATATCATCGTGCGCGACCTCTCCGACAAACGCGGCCCCGCCAAAGTGGCGGAGAGTCTCTACGAGGAAACCCCCGAGAGCATTGCCCGCCGCGAGGAAACCCGTGAGCAGCTCAAGGCCCAGAACGCTGCCTTTCCCCTGCCCAGACACCGCCCCGACAAACACGACCGCAAGCAGCTCGCGCGGTTCAAGCGCAACACGGAATGACGGCTCGGGACCCGTAACCACCCTACGGTCGCTAATGCGAAGGCTGGACCTTCACGCCCGGCAAAACTACAGTTCCAGTAAGCCCGCTGAACAAACAGAACAACCAGCCCGGGAGGAGAGGCACCCATGCG
>SLMR01000146.1 GCA_007133445.1 Aquisalimonas sp.
CATGTTGAAGGTCAGGTCCTCGTAGAGCAGGGCATCACCGAAGCCCTTGCGTACCCCGTCGAACTCGATGACCTTCTCCCCCAGGCGCGGGCCCGGGGGGATGTAGAGTTCCTGGGTTTCGTTGCGCTTCTGGAACTCCTTGGACTGCAGCTCGTCGAAGCGCGCCAGCCGGGCCTTGCTCTTGGCCTGGCGACCCTTGGGATTGGTGCGGACCCACTCCAGCTCGGCCTTGATCGCCCGCTGGTGGGCCTGCTCCTGTTTCTTCTCCTGCTCCAGGCGCTTTTCCTTCTGCTCCAGCCAGGAGGAGTAGTTGCCCTGCCACGGGATACCCTGGCCGCGGTCCAGCTCCAGGATCCAGCCGGCGACGTTGTCCAGGAAGTAGCGATCGTGGGTAACGGCCACCACGGTGCCCGGGAATTCCGCCAGGAAGCGCTCCAGCCAGGCCACGCTCTCGGCGTCCAGGTGGTTGGTGGGCTCGTCCAGCAGCAGCATGTCCGGGCCGGACAGCAGCAGCCGGCACAGGGCGACACGGCGCTTTTCGCCGCCGGAGATGGTGTTGACGTCGGCATCCCAGGGCGGCAGGCGCAGGGCGTCGGCGGCCTGCTCCAGCTGGCGCTCCAGGTCCCAGGCGCCGGCGGCGTCAATGCGGTCCTGCAGCTTGCCCTGCTTCTCCATCAGGGCCTCGAAGTCCGCGTCCGGGTCGGCCATCTGCGCCGAGACATCGTTGAACTCGTCCAGCAGCTGCTTGATCTCGGCCACGCCCTCCTCGACGTTGCCGCGCACGTCTTTGTCCGGGTCGAGCTGGGGTTCCTGGGGCAGGTAGCCGATGTTGATTCCCGGCATGGGCCGCGCTTCGCCCTCGAACTCCTTCTCGACACCGGCCATGATCCGCAGCAGTGTGGACTTGCCGGAGCCGTTCAGGCCGAGCACGCCGATCTTGGCGCCGGGGAAGAAGGACAGGGAGATGTCCTTCAGGATCTCGCGCTTGGGCGGGACGATCTTGCCCACCCGGTTCATGGTGTAAATGTACTGCGCCATGGGTCAGTTGAACCTGCTGTTCCGGAAAATGATGCGACATTCTACCTGTCGCGCTGTGGCTGGCCAGTCCTTCAACGTCACCCTTTGCCTCGCGTCCGTGTCTTGCCCTTGCGACCGTTCTTCTCGAGAAACTGGATGACGGACGCGGCGATGTCCTTGTTGGTGGCCCTCTCGATTCCCTGCAGGCCGGGCGAGGAGTTGACCTCCAGGACCACCGGCCCGTGGTTGGAGCGCATGATGTCCACGCCCGAGGTATTCAGCCCCATGATGCGTGCCGCGCGCACCGCCGTGGAACGCTCTTCCGGCGTGATGCGAATGGGGCGCACGCTTCCGCCACGGTGCACGTTGGAGCGGAACTCCCCATCCTTGGCCTGACGGATCATCGAGCCGACCACCTTGTCGCCCACGACGAAACAGCGGATGTCCGCGCCGTTGGCTTCGCGGATGTACTCCTGGGTGAGGAAGTAGGCATTCAGTCCGCGGAAGGCGTCGATCACGCTCTCCGCCGCCTTGGTGGTCTCCGCGAGGACCACGCCGCGCCCCTGGGTACCCTCCAGTAGCTTGACCACCAGGGGGGCACCGCCGACCAGGTTGATCAGGTCCTGGTTGTCGTCGGGGGAGTAGCCAAAGCCCGTGATCGGCAGGCCGATACCCTTGCGTGCGAGCAGTTGCAGCGAGCGCAGCTTGTCCCGGGAGCGGCTGATGGCCACGGACTCGTTCAGCGGGAACACACCCATCATCTCGAACTGCCGCACCACGGCCGTACCGTAGAACGTGATAGACGCACCGATGCGCGGGATCACCGCATCCGGCATCTCCACCACCTCGCCCTGGTAGTGGATCTCCGGGTTGTGGGAGCTGATGTTCATGTAGCAGCGCAGCGGGTCCACCACGCGCATGGTGTGCCCGCGGGCCTCGCCGGCCTCCACCAGGCGCCGGGTGGAGTAAAGCTTGCGATTGCGCGACAGAATGACGATGTTCATCGGGCGGCGCGGCTCCGTGGCTCAGGTGGTTTGATCCGGTTCCGCGGGCGGACCGCAGAGGAACGAGGCAGACGGGTTGACGAGCAGTCGGCGGCGCATCGCACGCCGGCCCAGAAGCATACGAAAGCCCATGCTATCGCGGTTCGTCAAGGTCAGGTCGATGGGCCATCGCACTCCCGCGATGAGGATGCTGGTGCGAATCACCGGGCGGTATTCCTGGTGCCCGGTGGAGCTGGTCACCCGGCGCTCACCGATGAGGTCTGCCGTGCAGGCGATGGTCGGGTGACTGCGGCGCTGGAACGGGTGGATCTCGAAGGTCACGCGGCGCCGGCCGTCCGCGTCGAACCGGTGCACATGGATCGCGTGCAGCGCCGATGTGAGCGCGCCCGTGTCCACCTTCACCTTGATCTCCGGTACGTTCAGGTCCGGGAGTCCGGCCCATTCGCGCCAGCCCACGGTCAGCTTGGAGACGGGTTTGCGCATGGCATCCTCGTTGCGGGGTGTTCCGCCCTTGTAGAGCAATCAGCGGGGCCAGGCAACCGTTGTCGGGAGCGTCCGCGATGGTGTCGCGGCGACAACAGTGGGTGTCCGTGCAGGGGTAATGGGAATGCGTTACACTGCTAGGCTCTCCGAAGCTCAGATAGGCCGCACGGGCGCACGGCGCCGGCGGTCGACCAGAATCCCGTATCGGAGGTCTCGCCTCCCCCGGGGCAGGCCGCGACGCCCCTCTGGCGCCGCCGCTTCCGGGACATCACGATTTTTCTATTGGCAACGTTGAGGGAGTCGAATGTTCAACCAAGACATGAACATCGCCAGCTTTGATCCCGAACTCTGGGATGCCATGCAGAAAGAAACCCGGCGACAGGAAGAGCACATCGAACTGATCGCCTCCGAGAACTACGCCAGCCCGCGCGTGATGGAAGCGCAGGGCAGCGTGCTCACCAACAAGTACGCCGAGGGCTATCCCGGCAAGCGCTACTACGGCGGCTGCGAGTTCGTCGACGAAGCCGAGCGCCTGGCCATCGAGCGCGCCAAGCAGCTCTACGGCGCAGACTATGCCAACGTCCAGCCGCACAGCGGCTCCCAGGCCAATGCGGCGGTCTACCTGGCGCTCGCCAGCCCGGGTGACACCATTCTGGGCATGAGCCTGGACCACGGTGGCCACCTGACCCACGGCGCCAAGGTCAACTTCTCCGGCAAGATCTTCAACGCTGTGCAGTACGGTCTGGACCCGGAGACCGGCGAGATCGACTACAAGCAGGTGGACGAACTCGCCCAGGAGCACAAGCCGCGGATCATCGTCGCCGGCTTCTCGGCCTACTCCCGCGTGGTGGACTGGGCGCGTTTCCGCGAGATCGCCGACAAGGTGGGTGCTTACCTGGTGGTGGACATGGCCCACGTCTCCGGCCTGATTGCCGCCGGCGTGTACCCCAACCCGGTGCCCTATGCCGACGCCTGCACTACCACCACCCACAAGACCCTGCGCGGCCCCCGCGGCGGCCTGATCGTCGCCCGCGAGAACCCGGAGATCACCAAGAAATTTCAGTCGCTGATCTTCCCGGGTACCCAGGGCGGTCCGCTGATGCACGTCATCGCCGGCAAGGCCGTGGCCTTCAAGGAGGCCCTGGAGCCGGAGTTCAAGGACTACCAGCAGCGGGTGGTGGACAATGCCCGGGCCATGGCGGCCACGGTGAAAGAGCGCGGTTACGACGTGGTCTCCGGCGGCACTGACAACCACCTGTTCCTGATCGACCTGGTGGCCAAGGGGCTCACCGGCAAGGATGCGGACGCCGCGCTGGGGGAAGCCAACATCACCGTGAACAAGAACACGGTGCCCAACGACCCCCAGTCGCCGTTCGTCACCTCCGGCCTGCGCATCGGCACACCCGCCATCACCACCCGCGGGTTCGATACCGAGGACGCCAAGCAACTGGCCCACTGGATCTGCGACGTGCTGGATAACATCACCGATGCCGATACCATTGCCTCGGTGCGGGAGAAGGTGAAGGAAATCTGCGCGCGCAAGCCGGTGTACCAGGGCTGACCGACCGCCATGCGCTGCCCGTACTGTCAGGCGCAGGATACCCGGGTCATCGACTCCCGCCTCGCGCGGGAGGGTGACCAGGTGCGTCGGCGCCGGGAGTGCGGGCAGTGCGGCGAGCGCTTCACCACGTTCGAGTCGGCGGAGCTGTTGATGCCGCGCATGGTGAAGCAGGATGGCACTCGCGAGCCCTTCGACGAGGACAAGCTCCGCACCGGCATGCTGCGGGCGCTGGAAAAGCGGCCCGTGGATACCGAGCGGGTCGAGGCTGCCATCCATCGCATCATCCGCCACATCCGCGCCCAGGGCGAACGGGAGGTGCCCAGCCGCAAGGTGGGCGAGTGGGTGATGGCCGAGCTGCGCGATCTGGACAAGGTGGCCTTCGTGCGCTTCGCCTCCGTCTACCGCAGCTTCGAGGACGTCAGCGCCTTCCGTGAAGTGATCGAGGGCCTGGAGGACTCCTCCCCCTCGTCATCGTCCTGACCGAGACGGGTTCCCCATGCGCAGTGATGCCTTCAGCGCCGAGGATCACCACTGGATGGCCCGTGCGCTGCAGCTGGCCGAACGCGGGGCAATGACCACGCGCCCGAACCCCCGGGTGGGCTGTGTCATCGTCCGTGACGGCGCGTGCGTCGGTGAGGGGTGGCATGCCCGCGCCGGCGAGGCCCATGCCGAAGTCCACGCCCTGCGTGCCGCCGGCGAGGCCGCCCGCGGCGCCACCGCCTACGTTACCCTGGAACCCTGCTCCCATCAGGGCCGCACGCCGCCGTGCTGTGAAGCGTTGCTGCAGGCCGGCATCGCCGAGGTCGTGGTGGCCATGCGCGACCCCAACCCCGTCGTGGCCGGTAACGGCCTGGACCGGCTGCGTGAGAGTGGCGTGCAGGTTCGCGCGGGGGTGCTGGAGACCGCGGCGACGGCGCTGAACCCGGGCTTTGCCCGGCGCATGCTGCGCGGCCGTCCCTGGGTGCGCTGCAAGCTCGCCGCCAGTCTGGACGGACGCACCGCCATGGCCTCCGGCGAAAGTCGCTGGATTACCGGCGCCGCCGCCCGGGCGGACGTGCACCGCTGGCGGGCGCGCTCCTGCGCCATCGTCACCGGCAGCGGCACCGTGCGCGCCGACGACCCGGCGCTGACGGTGCGCGACGCACCCGGGGCC